>CAMCPF010000337.1 GCA_945876515.1 Candidatus Kuenenia stuttgartensis | reverse complement strand
GTAGGCGATTCGCCCCTCCGCGAGCCGGAAGTGGATCTCCTCGCCGTTGACCGTGCGGCCGATCGGGGTGGGGTAGGCGAGCACCTCCTCGGTCGGAGCGGCCCTGGCATGGGCAAGGCCCTGGGCTTCAAGCGTGCACTTCTGGATCTCGGTGGCCAGGGTCCGCCGCCGCGCCTCCCGTTCGGCGGCGGCAACGCTGGCGGCATCCGCCGCGGCCTTGCGTTGCTCCAGTTCGTGCTTGGCGGCGGCGACCGCGGTCGCCAGATTGAGCCGCGACTGGGCCGCAGCCGCGGCCTCGAGCTCGACCTCCGCGATCTGCGACTCGAGTTCGTCGATTTCGGTCTCCGTCGAGGCGACCGTCTGCCCCAGTTCGGCGACCTCGGAACGCATGGCCGCCACCGCGGGCGCGGCCGCCGCGTCGGGCGGCGCAAGGATGATCTGACGAACGCGGGCCCCGATCACCATCACCAGGATGATCAGGATGCCGACGATGTTCGTGACGACGTCGAGGAACGAGTCCTGGCCGGCTGAACGATCGTCTTCGGTGCTGCTGCGTCGCATCGGGTCGGCTCCGGCACGGGGACTCAGCGGGATCGAAACACGCCGCCAGTGCGGTGCACGGGCGGCAGGCTGCGAACGGCGTCACCTTCGTCGGCGCGGCGCGTGTCGAGGCCGCTGTCGGCGAGCAACTGCTCGAGTTCGTCGCGCCGCCCGACGCCGTCCGGCGTGGCGGTGAGCACGAGTTCGGGCTTCCAGTACATCCGGTCGCCGGCCATCCCCCAGCCGCCCACCGTGGTGTGGACCTCGCGCACCAGCGGATCGATGGCGTCGGCGGTGCGCGAGGAAATGGGGATGCGGGCCGTCACCCGGCCGCCGGCGCCGAGCAGCCGAAACTCGTCAGCCGAGCATTCAAGCCGCAAGGGCCGGGTGAGCGGGATCGGCCGGTCGCTCGAGGCGAGGCTGGCCCAGTTGCTGCCGCGACCACCGGCCAGTGAGCAGGTGCCGTCGGCGCAGTCTGCTTGGCTCGCGCCGGCACTGCCCGCCTGGCCGTCAGCCATTCCCGGCAGCGCGGGGCCGAAGCTGCCACCGCCCCCGCCACCTGCACCAGCTGCCGAACTGCCACTGCCACTGCCTGCGCCCTGAGCGGCCGCTCCGCTTCCGGCATCGCCCGCCGAACCACCAGCCGCGGAAGCGGTGCCCGCCACATCGCCCGTCCCCGCCAAGGCATCACCACCCGTGCCCGCCACCGCTCCGGCAGCGGCCATGCCCCCCGTCGCGCCTCCCGCCCCAGCACCTGGGGCACCTCCGTCGAGCCCGTCGGCGGCCAAGAGGCCGTCTGCTTGCCCCGCGGCACCGCCGCCCGCCGTGCCGCCTGCTCCGGCCTGGTCCCCCGCCTCGCCTTGGCCGCTGCCTCCATAAAACTTGGAAGGACCGAGGTAGCGATCGCCTCCGCTGCCTCCGAAACCGTTCCCCGATCCGCCGTCGGCCGCGGCAACGGCGGGGTCGGCCGACCCGGTGCTCGTGCCGTTGCCGAGCACGGCGTCACCCTGGCCGCTGCCCGAGTCGCCGGCTGCGCGAAAACCGCGGCCCGCTGCCGCAGCCTGCTCCTCGGTCCAGTCAAACCGCGACTGGTCGCCGAGCACGCTGGGGCCATCCGAAGAGACGACGCCACCGCGGGTGTTCGAAGCCCGGTATTGCACGGCCGGCCGCGTCCGCTTCTGCGGCCGCACCTGCGCAAGCCACTCGAGCCGGCGGCGGGATTCCTCGACGGCGCGACGCTCGACGTCCGCAAGGGCCGGATCGGCGGGCGGATAGGCGAGCGTCCAGTCCTCATCGACGAACTGGTAGCCGAAATCGCTGCCCCACGACTGCAGCGATTCCCGGGCCGCGTAGTAGGCCATCACGCCGGAGGGCCGCACGAGCAGCAGCGGGTACGGCTGGGCCGAGGGTTCGCCCAACTCGCCCGGTCGGTTGGCGAGATACTCTCGCGCGGCCCGCAACGCGCTGGCCAGCCGGTTGCCCGGACCGGGCGGCCCCTCGAAGTCGGTGGGGCCCAGCCGAATGCCCTCCGGCTGGAGAAACACGCCGTCGATGCAGCACTCGATGTACAGAGGCCGGCGGTGCGTACCCGCGGCCCCCTCGTACGGCACCACGGCGTAGGCGGGCGGCCGGTCGGTCGCGTCGGCCCGGGCGGCGTCGAGCTCGCCCCGGGCATCGGCCAACTGTCGTTCGAGCTCGTCAATGGACGGCCCGGGGTCGCTCTCGCCCGCCGGCGGAGAGGCCAGCGCTGCGGCGGTTTGATCGAGTTGCTTCAGCTCGTCAACGAGCGCTCGGGCGTGCTCCTCGATGCCGGCCAGCTGCATCCGTGCCTTGGCGAGCTCGTCGGCCGTGCGGGTACGGACGCCGTCGAGCTGCCCGAGCCGCCAGGCGAACTCGTCCCGCGCAAGCTCCAGTTCCTCGACGTGCCGTCGGGCCGCCTCGGCTTCGGCCGCCGCATCGGCCCGTTCCGCCGAGCGGCTGAAGAGCACGAGCAGCACGAGCAACGCCCCCATCGTGCAGAGCAGCACGGCCAGGAACGGAAACAGCGAGATCGTGGGCCCCGAGGGGGCACGGCGACGGCTCATGCGGCCTTTCCGGAACTGCGGGCCGACTCGATCTCGTCGAGCCCGCGGGCCATCGTCCGCGCTGAAAGCAGATGCACCGCCGCGGCCAGGCTCGTGAGCGTCTCCTCGAACCGCCCGGTGGCGGAGAGCACGTTCAGATTGGCGTCCAACGTCCGCTCCAGCGTGGCGATGTCGCGGGCGGCATCGACCACGCCCGTCAGCAGCTCCGCCTGGCGCCCGAGCGCATCCTGGTGTCGCTCGAGCCCGTGGATCGATTTGGCGAGCGATTCGGCCGCCGCCGTCCAGCGATCCTCCCGCCGGGCCAGAGCCTGGTCCTGGGCGGAAACGAGGGATTCCGCCCATGCACCGAGGCTGCGATCGAGGGTCGAGGCGAGCGACCGCGAGAAGGCCTCGCTGCCCTGGGCCACGAGCTGCCGGATCCCTTCGGATGCGGTTCGCTCGAGCGCCCGCCAGGCCGCCTCCTGCGACTCGAGCAGGCGGTTCGTGCCCTGGGCCATGGCGTCGCCGAGCCTGGCCACCGCCAGCGCCGTCGTCTCGCCCTCCCCGGCCGCCTGGAACCGGCCGGCCAGCGAGGACCAAGCGGCCTCATCGACGCGGCCGAGCAGCCCCTGCTCGAACCGGTCCAGCACGAACTGCAGGAACATCAGCACCATCGACAACCCGAGGGCGGTGGCGGTGGTGTCGAAGGCGGTGCCGAGGCCCGCCACCACGCCCGAGATGTTCTCGAGCTGCGTCGGCGAAAGGCTGGCGATCGCCACGGTGATCCCGATCACCGTTCCAAGGAAGCCCATGATCGGAATCGCCCAGACGATGAATCGCACGAGCCCGTACCCCTGAGAGGCGCGAGCCGCATCGACGTCGGAGAGATACTTCAGGTGGTCCTCGAGGCCGTCCGCCGAGCCCGTCCGGACGACGAGGTCAAGGGCATCACGCAGACGGCGCGGGAGATAGCCCTCCTCGGACGGCAGCGTGGCGACGAGGTCGGTCGCCGCGGCAGGGTCATCGCCGCCCGCGGGAATCGGGCCGAGCAGGGGCGTCGCCAGCCGCCGCTGCTGGGCGGCGAGGCCCACGGCGCGGAGCGCGAGCGATGCGATTCCGATGCAGAACAGCGTCACTTCCACATACTCGACCCAGTGGCCGGCGAGGTAGCGGATGACGTTCGCGTCCGTGATCACACCACCGTGAATCAGCGCGAAGAAGGCAAAGGCGAGCGCGCCACCCCAAAGCAGG
>CAMCPF010000336.1 GCA_945876515.1 Candidatus Kuenenia stuttgartensis | reverse complement strand
TGCGGTTGCTGGCGAGCGTCGCCGTCTTCATGCCGAACCAGCCGGCCAGGCCCGAAAAGAAGCCGCCGGAGATGAAGGCGAAGGGCACCCACGCGCTCTGCACGTTGAGCCCGAAGGCCATCACCGCCAGGAGCAGGAAGATGGCGACGAAGAACGCCCCCACCACCTTGTACTGCTGCTGCAGGTAGGCGTCGGCTCCGGTTCGGACGAAGCCGGCGATCTCCTGCATCCGCGGCGTGCCGGGCGACTGCGCCTCCATCCACTTGAAGAAATCCCAGGCCTTGTAGAGCGCCAGGCACGCCCCTGCCATCGCCAGCAACCAGAAGAAGCCATACGCACCGAAGATCGACTCGGTCTTCAATTCGTCGGCCGCGTTGGCGAAGCCGGGGAGCAGCGTCGCGGCGACGGTCGCCGCTACGAAGAGCATGGAGATGGGGCGTGGCACGATGCTGAGAGACTCCGCGTGGGTGGGTGCCCGCTCCCCCGACCGCTGCAACCGGACCGGGAAGGCGTGGGACGGTGATCGACGACGAGATTGAAACCCGACGGGCAGAGCCTGTCAAACCGCGAGAATGCGGGACGGAACCTGGGCCGCGCCGGCGGGTGCACGAAATCGGTCAGCAAGCCGGCACGCCCGGCGGTCAGACCGGCGCCTTGCCAATCGCGTGGTAGGCGAAGCCGCGGGCCCGTATTTCGTCGGGCTTGTAGAGATTGCGGCCATCGAAGATGACCCGCGTCTTCATCCGCCTGGCCATCTCGTCGAAGTCTGGCCGCCGGTAGTCGCCCCACTCGGTGACGATCGCGAGACACTCGGCCCCGTCGAGGGCCTCGAGCGGCGTGGCCGCGTAGTCGAGGCGGTCGCCGTAGATGGCCCGCACGTTCGCCAGCGCCTCCGGATCGTGCACGCAGACGCTCGCCCCGCCGACCAGCAGCCGCTCGATCAGATCCAAGGCCGGTGCGTCACGGATGTCGTCGGTGCGCGGCTTGAAGGCCAGCCCCCAGACGGCGATCCGCCTGCCCCCGATAGCGTCTGCGAAGTGGGCCGCGATCTTCGTACCCAGCACCTGTTTCTGGGCGAGGTTTGTCTCGTGTACGGCCGTGAGGATCCGAGGGGCGACTCCCTTGTCACGGGCCATGGCGGCCAGGGCCTGGACGTCCTTGGGAAAGCAGCTGCCGCCGTAGCCGGCCCCGGGAAACAGGAACGCGAATCCGATCCGGCTGTCGTGGCCGATGCCCCGCCGAACGTCGTCGATGTCGGCCTCCATCCGCTCGCAGAGGTTGGCCACCTCGTTGATGAAGGAGATCTTCGTGGCCAACAGCGCATTGGCGACGTACTTCGTCATCTCCGAACTCTCGGGGCTCATCACGAGAAACGGGTTCTCCGTCCGGAGGAACGGCGCGTACAGCGAGCGAAGGATCTCGCCCACCTCCGCCGACCGCACCCCCACGACCACCCGGTCGGGCTTCTGAAAATCCTCGATCGCCGCCCCCTCCTTGAGAAACTCGGGGTTGCTCGCCACGAAGCAGTCGCGGCCGGTCCGGGCCTTGAGACGGGCTTCGATTCCCGCACAGGTGCCCACCGGCACGGTGCTCTTGGTGACCACGACCGCCTCCGGCCGAAGATGCGGGGCGATCGTCTCGACGACCTTCCAGAGGGCCGAGAGATCGGCGGAGCCATCGGGGCTGGGGGGCGTGCCGACCGCGAGAAAGACCACCTCCGCGTCGCGGATCGCGGCAGCCGGGTCGGTGGTGAACCGCAGGCGGCGGGAGCGGGCGTTTCGCTCCACGAGTTCCTCGAGCCCCGGCTCGTAGATCGGCACCTCGCCGGCCTCGAGCCGGGCGATCTTCCCGGCGTCGATGTCGAGACAGGTCACCGTGTTGCCGCTGTCGGCCAAGCAGGTGCCCGTGACGAGCCCCACATAGCCGGTGCCGACGACGCCGATCCGCATGCTCCGCCTCCGCTCGTTATTCGGCCGGGGGCGGGCTCTCCGCCTCCTCCTGCTCGCTCGGCGGCACGGTCACCATCGCGGCAAGAGCGTCCGCGTCGTCGAGCCGCATGATCCGCACGCCCTGCGTGTTGCGGCCCATCGGCCGGATCTCGGCCACGTTGACCCGTTGGATCTTGCCCCGGGCCGTCATCATCAACACCTGGTCGCCGTCTCCTACGGCCACGACCGAGACCACGCGGCCGTTGCGGGCCGTGGTCTTGATGTCCCGCACGCCTTTGCCGCCGCGGTGCTGGGTGCGATACCGCATCCCGCTGGGGCCATCCTCCCCGTCGCCGTCCACCGGCTCGGCCGCCTCGGCGGCGGGCTCCTCGCCCCCCTCGTCGGGCGCCGGGCCGGTCAGCGGCGTGCCGGCGCCGAAGGGGGTCCGCTTGCCGTAGCCGTTCTCGCAGACCGTGAGCAGCGTGGCCTCCGGATCGGCCACCACCATCCCCACGAGCTGGTCGCCGGAGCCGAGCTTGATCCCGCGGACGCCGCTCGTGTCGCGGCCCATCGGCCGGGCGTCCGACTCGGGAAACCGGATCGCCATCCCCTTGGCCGTGGCCAGGACGAGCTCGTCGCCCGGCTTCGTGATCACCGCCGCGACCAGCTCGTCGCCCTCGCGGAGCTTGACCGCGATCAGCCCCTTCGTGCGGCGGCGGCGATACTGCTCGAGCGCGGTCTTCTTCACCACGCCGCCACGGGTGGCCAGCATCAGGAACTGGTTCGGATCCTCGAAGCCCCCCACGGCCCGGCACTGGGCCACCTTCTCGCCCGCCTCGAACTCGAGCAGGTTGACGAGCGCCCGCCCCTTGGCGTCACGGGCCAGTTCGGGCAGCTCGAAGACCCGCATCGAGAACACCTTGCCGAGCGTCGTGAACACCAGCAGCCAGTCGTGGGTGCTGGCCACGAACAGGTGCTCGATCGGATCCTCCTCGTCGGTGCTGGTGCCCTTGATCCCCTTGCCGCCGCGCCGCTGGGCCCGGTAGACGTCGGCCGGCGTCCGCTTGACGTAGCCCGCCCGGCTGATCGTGACCACCATCGTGGCCTCGGTGATCAGCTCGGCCAGGTCGCGGATGTCCCCCGCCTCGCCGCTGATCTCGGTCCGCCGCTCGTCGGCGTGCTTCTGCTCGAGGCCCAGGAGCTCCTCGCGGATCAGGGCCTTGATGTTGGCATCGTCGGCGAGGATCCGGCGGAACTCGCCGATCTTGGCCAGCAGCTCGCGGTGCTCACCGCCGAGCTTCTCCTGCTCGAGGTTGACGAGCTGGCCGAGCGTGAGCCGGAGGATGGCGTCGGCCTGCACGGGCGAGAGCCCGTAGGTCTCGGCCGCGCCCCGCTCTTCCTGCAAGACGGCGAAGCCGTCGGCCCCAAGCGCCCGCTCCAGAAGCGCCGCCGGTGCCTGGAGTTGGCAGAGCCGTTCCTTGGCCTCCGCCTGTGACTTCGACGAGCGGATGATCTTGATCACCTCGTCGATGTTGGCGAGCGCCACGAGCAACCCCTCGAGGGTGTGCTTACGGCTGCGGGCCTTGGCCAAGAGGTGCTCGGTGCGGCGGCGGATGACGGTGGTGCGATGCCGGAGGAACTCTGTGAGCATCTCCCGGAAGGAGAGGATCCGCGGCTTGCCATCGACCAGCGCCAGGAAGATCAGCGAGAACGAGGTCTGGAGCGGTGAGAACTGGTAGAGCTGGTTGAGAACGACGTCGGGGTCGGCGTCCCGCTTGAGCTCGAGCACCAGCCGGACCGGCTCCTTCAGGTCGCTCTCGTTGCGGATCGCCGAGATGCCCTTGATCCGGTCGTCGGTGACGAGCTCGGCGATCTTCTCCTCGATCGCGTCGCGGGTCTGCTGGTAGGGGATCTCGGTGACCACGA
>CAMCPF010000335.1 GCA_945876515.1 Candidatus Kuenenia stuttgartensis | reverse complement strand
CGGCTCCGACTCGAGGCGCAGCGGGCGATTCTCCAGCGGTCGCTCGCGGCCGACGCGGAGCCCGGGCTCGCGGCCCTGGCCCGCGACGCGGCGGCCGGGCTTTCACCGCGGGTGGCCGCGATCTTCACGCTCGCACTCGGCCGCGGCGGCGATGCCGTGCCCATGCTCACGGCGCTGGCCACCGATGCGGCCGTCGCCCCGTGGGCGATTCGGGCCCTCGGCGACCTGGCGGCCGCAGGCAAGGCCATGCCGCCCGAGCCGCTTCGCGCGGTGCTTGGATCGGCCGACGCCCGCGCCCGCCGGGAGGCCGTGGTCGCACTCGTGCGGACGGGCGACGGCACCGAGGCGGCGCGGCTGCTCGCGGCGACGGCCGACAGCGATCCGATCGTGGCCCATACGGCGGTCGAGGGGCTCGTGCGTCTGGCATCGACGCGGGAGGCCGACGTGATCGCCGCCTGCACCGCGGCGATCGACGAGACGTCGACGGTTCCGGCTCTGCGGCGAGCCGCGTGCCGCGTACTCGGCGAGATCCATTCGGAGCCAGCCGTCGATGCGGTGCTCACGCGGCTCGGGGCCGCCGATGCAGCCCGGCGGGCCGAGCTGATTTGGGCGGCCGCCAGGCAGTGGCGGCGGGAGAGTGAGTGGAAGGGCGACGGTTGGGGCACGCGGCCCGACACTCGCGGCCCCTACTACGCGCTCGAGGAGTGGTCGGCCTCGCCGCGGATCGTGGCCGGGATCGCGGCCGCCGTGAAGGCCACGACGCCGGCGGAACTGCCCACACTCGCCCGCACGCTCGGGCTGCACCGTCTGCCGGCGGCCGCGATTGGGCTCGACTACGCGGCCCACGGTGTCGTCGAGCCGCCCACTCGGGCGGCGGTCGCCAAGGTCGCGGCGCCCAAGGTCGATCCGGCCAAGGCCGCCGAGATCGCGGCCGACAAGGGGCCGAAGTTGGGCGAGCGGAAGGTCGATGAGATTCTCGACCTCGTGGCGGAGCGGCGGGGCGACCCTGGCGTGGGGGCGGAGCTGTTCGTCGCCAAAAAATGCGTCACCTGCCATTCGGCCGGCCCGGATAGCGCTGGCCTCGGTCCGTCGCTGGCCAACGCGGCGGGCATCTACAACCGGCGGCAGCTGGCCGAGAGCATCCTCCTGCCTCACAAGTCGATCGCCCAGGGCTTCGCGACCACGGCGCTCGTGCTCGATGACGGCAAGTCGCTCGTGGGCTTCGTGACGAGCGAGGCGGCCGACCTGCTCGTGATGCGCGACGCCCTGGGGGCGGAGCACCGGGTGGCCAAGGGCGCGATTGAGGAACGAACCAAGCTGCCGACGAGCGCGATGCCCGAGGGGCTCGTGGCGGATCTGTCGGTGGCCCAGTTCGCCAGCCTGCTTGATTTCATCGAGGGGATGAAGATCAAGTGACTGGCAAGCCGTGACCGTGTTCGAAAAGTTCGGGATCACTTCGTCTGTGCCATCGGCCCCCATGCCCACCCGTCGTGATCTTCTCGCTGCTGCCGCCGGTTTCGGCGTCGCCTTGGGGCGGGGCACGGTGGCCCGGGCTGCGGGCTTTCGCGCGGCCACCGCGCGGCCGCGGCTGGCAGTGATCGGCTGCGGAGCCCGCTGGGACAAGCGGGTGATGGATCCCGCCGGCAACTATGGCGTGGGCAAGGAGTTTCCCAAGTTTGCCGACATCGTGACCGTCTGCGACGTCGATGCCGAGCGGCTGGGGCGGGCCCGCGAGATCGTGAAGGGCTGGCAGGGCGTAGCACCGGCGACCACCGGCGACTATCGGAAGGTGATCGACGACGCGGCGATCGATGCGGTGCACATCTCTACGCCCGACCACTGGCACGCGAAGATCGCGATCGAGGCGGTGCGGGCCGGCAAGGACGTCTATTGCGAGAAGCCGCTCACGCTCACCATCGACGAGGGAAAGCGGCTCCGCGAGGCGGTGCGCACGACGGGCCGGATCGTGCAGGTGGGCACGCAACAGCGGAGCGACCTGCGGTTCATCACGGCCGTGGCGCTCGTGCAGGCGGGCCGGCTGGGCAAGCTCACGCGGATCCAGTGCGCGGTGGGGGAGGGACCGACGAGCCCGCCGCTGCCGGCCGTGGCCCCGCCGGCTGGGCTCGACTGGGACCGCTGGCTGGGGCCGGCGCCCGAGGCCGAGCACCGGTATCTCAAGGGCGCGAAGAACATTCCCGGTGCCTGGGCCCGCGGCCACTATGAGTTTCGCTGGTGGTACGACTATTCCGGCGGGAAGCTCACCGACTGGGGCGCCCATCACGTGGACATCGCCACCTGGGCCGCGGGCAAGACCGAGACGGGGCCGGTCACGGTCGAACCGGTGATGGTCAAGCACCCGGTGCCGCTCGTGGATGGCCAGCCCACCGCCGCCGACCGCTACAACACGGCGAGTGAGTTCCTGATCCGGTCCACGTACGCCGACGGGCTCGAACTCGTGATCCGCCACGACACCGATAACGGGATCCTGTTCGAGGGCACGGAAGGGCGGATCTTCGTGAACCGTGGCAAGCTCTCGGGCCGACCCGTGGACGACCTCGCCACCCGGCCGCTCGGGCCGGAGGCGATTCGCACGGCCTGGAAGGGCCGCGAGCCGACCGACCACGTGGCGGAGTTCTTCGCCGCGGTGGCCGAGCGGCGGGAGCCGATCGCGGATGTCGTGAGCCACCACCGCGCGCTCACGACCTGCCACCTCGCCGGCATCGCCGCCCGGCTCGGCCGCACGATCCGCTGGGATCCCGCCGCGGAGCAGATCGTGGGCGACGACCTCGCGGCGTCGTTTCTCGCCCGCGAGAGTCGCAAGGGCTACGACACCGAGGGCTGAACGGCGGCGACAGCCTCGTTCGGCATCGCATCCCGGGCGGTCGCTACGCCCGGGCCCGGTCAGTCCAGCGGCGGCAGCTTCATCTGCTCCATCCACACCGTCAGGGCCGGGCCGGCGGGAATGAAGTGGTCGGGTGACGGCGGCGGCAGCATCGCAAAGCCGCTGACCGCGATCGACGTCGGGCCGCCCGGGAAGGCGTCGCGGAGATCGGCGAAGACATGGCCGCCGCGGGGGATCCGCCCCTGTCGGCGCCAGGCCGTCACGCCCTCGGTCGTGGCCGCCACGAGCCGGCCGTTGGCGTGGATCGAGTAGCCCTCCCCCATGGTGTTGTGGGCGCTGCCGGCGACCCGGATGCGGTAGCGATGGCCGGGGGCGAGCGTGGGAAGCTCGAACCGCTGCCGCAGGAGGAGCACCGCATGGTCGCAGGGCGTCGCGGGCCTACGGTTGGCCCGCATCTGTTCCGCCCACTCGGGAAATACAAACTTCTCGTTGCTCTCGCCGAAGGGGGCCGGGCCGGTCTTCCAGCCCGACTGGCGGGCGTCGAAGTCGGCGGTGAACCAGCCGTCCATGCCCGGCGGCGTCGGGATGGCGACGACCGCAGGCGGCTTGGCCTTGGGTTCGGCCACCACGTCGGACCGTAGCGGATCGAAGCCGAAGTAGTCCCAGGTGGCCGACTTCATGTCGGGGCCGTAGGGCTGCCAGTCATAGGCGTGGATGCCGGCCGCCTGGTAGTAGGCCACGGCGTCGTCGAGCGTGTCGGCGAGCAGCGGCGAGAGCTTCGCGGGCCGCGCTCCGGCCAGCGCCGCCACGAGTTGCGGGTGGTTGCGTTCGGCGGCGACAAACCTCGCCAGCGCGCCGTCGAGGATCAGCGGCTTGAGCGCCGCCGCGTGGGCGGCCAGCTGCTCTGCCGTGGGGGTGGGCTTGGCGGCTGCGGCGGTGATCTCGGCGGCCACGCGGGCCTCGCGATCCGACTTCGGAATCGCCGCGGCCTGGCCTCCCTGGAGCCTGACCATCGCGCGG
>CAMCPF010000334.1 GCA_945876515.1 Candidatus Kuenenia stuttgartensis | reverse complement strand
GGCCTGATCCATCGGTCGCTGATCACCAAGGCCCGGCAGACGGGCCGCGTGTTCGACGGCTTCAGCCCTGACTACTACAGCGGCGCCCTGTTCGCCCACTTGGCGGGGCGATTCCTCTCCACGGACGTGCCACTCTGCGTCGCCGGTCTTTCCGGGCGAAGCAACGGCGTCGCGCACATGCGGCCGGAAAAGACGGCCGGCAACACCATCGCCCGGGAGTTTGCCCGCCTCAACGACCGGGCGGGCGTCGCCTGCCACCCCGATTTGCCTGATTACACGGTAAACAGTGGACCGATCGGTGGGCTCGATCCGCTGTTCCGCGTTCGCGACCGGTTGTTTCCCCAGGATCCCGACTTCCGCCTCTCGCCCGAGGAGGTGACGGCGATCTACCTGCGGGCTTTGTCGGCCGACCCCGAGACCCGCGCCGCGCAATGCGAGCGGCTGCGGCAGTTCCTCGCGGCCCGGGCGCCAAATGCCGACTTCGACGCCTTGCTGGCGCAGCACGGCGAAACGGCCGCTCCCACAGGCGTGATCATCAACGGCGGCCGACCCGGGGTCGACGGGCCGTGGGAGGTCGTGGACACCGCGGCGCACGGCGTGACCGACGTCCACGGTGCGAGCCAGCTCGCCGCCCAGTTGCTTGGCTACGAGCCCGGCGGGATCCACTACGACCTGCCGGTGGAGAAGCCGGGCCTCCTGCGCCGGCTCCGGCGCTCGTTCACCAAACGGGTCCGAGGGCTCGTCGGGCAGGCAACTCACGAGGAGCGATGCTGATGCAGGCGATCCTTCACATCGGTGACATGAAGTGTGGCTCCAAGTCGATCCAGGGATGGCTCGCCGCGAACGAGTCGCGGCTCCGCGGCCACGGGTTCCATGGCGGCATGGCGACCAAGCACTCGTTCTACGACAGCGGCCTGGCGTGCTACGCGCTCGACGACGCCGACCTCGCCTCCGAACCCCGCCGCGAGCACGCGATCCACGCGACCGCGGACGTTCCCGGCTACCGCCGCAGCCTCGAGGAGCGGCTGGCGGCCGAGGTCGCGGCCCTGCCCCCCGACGCCCGGGCGATGCTCTTCTCCCACGAGATGCTGCTCTCGCTTGCGGCTCCCGAAGTGGATCGGCTGATGGGCCTGCTCCGCCGGCTGTTCGGCGGCGTGCGGGTCGTCGCGTATCTGCGGCGGCAGGATCGGCTGTTCCTCAGCCTCTGGGGGCAGCGGCTCAAGACCCACGACCCTGGAGCCACGTTCTGCGACGACCTGCTCGCGCACCGCAGCTACCTGCAGATGCTCGAGACCTGGGAGCGGGCCGTCGGCCGTGAGAACCTCAGCGTCAGGGTCTTCGACCGGAAAGCCTTCGCGGGGGGAGACCTCGTGGCCGACTTCCGCCTCGTCGCCGGGATTCCCGACGACGCGAACTACCAGGTGCCGGCCTTCCGCAACGAGAGCCTCGACGCCGCCTCGCAGAACCTCCTCCTCGAACTGCGGGACAAGGTTCGCGAGCAGCACGAACGGGACCGCCGGCGGCTGGTGACCCGCCTTCGCCGCAAGCTCCGGCTCGGCGGACGGCGCCCGGCGGGCCCCCTCGCCTTCCCCGCCGCGCTCTCGACGTTTCTCTGGCAGCACTACACCGGCAGCGGAGTCCGTCCGGCCCGCGGCTGGGCCGAGCGGATCGTCGCCGCCTGCGACGCGGAAAACGAGGAGATCCGCCGCCGCTACTGTCACGACCGCGCCGAACTCTTCGACCGAGACTTCTCCGAGTATCCGCCGGAGGGCAATTCGCCGGGCGAGGGCTCCACGAACTGCGATCCCGAAGCGCTGCGCCGGGAGCCGCTCGCGCCCCCCGAGCCCGAGCACGTGGCCGAGGCCTATCGGGTGGTGCTCGGCCGCCCGCCGACCGCGGCCGAAGTCTTGGCGGCGCGTGAGCAGGCGGCAAACATCGCCCACCTCTACGCCACGCTCCTGTCCCGCAGCCGGGCGGCGTAAACGCGAGCCGCGAGACGACGGGCCGTGGTGCCGTCAGTATTGGATCGCGATCCCGGCGTCGGAGAAGAAGGGCGCGGCCTCGTCGTTCAGCCCCCAGCCCACGCGGAGGCCGAGCTCGACATGGCGGGTGATGTTGTAGTGCGTGCCCGGGCTGAAGAACGGCCGGTGCGTGTCATCGATGAGCCCCTGGGTGAAGGAGCCGAACCACTCGGCGTGCACCTCCCAGCGATCCGTCACGGGCACCCGCAGCACCACCGAGGGGCTCCAGCGGGTGAACCAGTTCTCGGCACCCTCGGAGTAGGCGTAGCGGATCGCGCCGTCGAGCCGCCACTCGCGCTCCAACTCCCAGCCCGCCACGAGCGTCGCCACCGGCACGGTGCCGAAGGAGTCGCCGTAGGTCGGCGTGGCTCCTTCCATGATGAAGCAGCTCTCGGGCAGCCAGCCGTCCTGCCGCGACGTGGCCAGCTTGAAACCGTAGAGGACGCTTGACTCGTAGAGCGTGCTACCGTCGAGCGTGCCCTCCCCCACCTCCACGCTCGTCACGACGTTGCCCTGCGAGCCGACGCCGTAGTTGACGCCAAACCGCCACTCCCACCACTCGGTCGCCCCGTGCCGGATAAGCATTTCGGGATAGTTGTTGGTGGGCAGGCCGGCGAGGTTGTCGATGTAGACGTGCGACCCCTCGACCAGGCCGTGACCGGGATCGACGCAGAAGGTCGAGGGCGTAAAGGCGTCGCGGTCGGCGTCGAGCTCGAAGGCCGGAGCGCCGCCGGCGGCAAGCACCACGACAAGCAGCACGCCAACCCACGCTCGGACGCGGCCTGAAATACGATGAAGAAGACAGCGGCGCACGACGGCCCTCAGCTTCCGCGGGGAATCCACCGGGAACTCGGCCATCCGGGGCCGTCGAAGGCAGGATTTTCAGCCGGATCGACACCGCTTGCCCCGCTTGCCGGGGCAGGCTTCAGCCAACCGGCGGAAACAGCGTCCGCAGCGGCTCGGCCGTGAAGGGCATCCGGCAGCCCGCCAGGAGCTCGCCGGCGGCGCAGCCCGCCATCAGGCCCACCGTCTCGGCCATCGCCCGCACCCGCGGAAAGACGTGGGCCTTCTCGGGTGGAAACTGGCTCTTGTAGCAGCCGATCGCCGCGAGCTTCGTCTCCAGGTGGCCGGCGATGTCCACCACAAGCGGCCAGTGGCCGTGGGGCACCTGCGGGACGCCGGCGAACAGAAAATAGCCAAGCAGCTGCGGCACCGTGTGCACCGGCAGGCCGGCGAAGGTGTCGTCCCACTTCGTGAGCCGCGAGTAGAAGACGGCGGCCTCGGTGATCGCCACCGCCTGGGCATGATCGGGCGAGGCCAGCGGCGTCTTGTCGGCGAGCCCCAGCACCAGCCGCGGCCGCCAGCGGCGAAAGATCTTCGCCAGCTCCACGCGGACCTCGAACGAGTCGAACAGGCGGCGATTGGGGAAAGCGAGCGTCTCACGATGCACGACGCCCAGAACCTTCGCCGCCGCGGCAGCCTCCGCGAGCCGCTCCTCAGGGCCGCTCGAGCGGGGCGTGGGCTCGCCGTCGGTGAGATCGACGATCCCGATGCGGTGCCCCTGCGCCGCCAGGAGCGCGAGCGTGCCGCCGCAGCCGATCTCCACGTCGTCGGGATGGGCCCCGACGGCGATCACGTCGAGCGGTTCAGGGAGGGAGGTCATGCTGGAAGAACCACAATCCGTGAGGGGCTGCCCATGCCCCGGGAGCCGGCGTTGCTGGCAAGCGCAGGCAGGGATGCCGAAAGCGCGGCCAGCATCGAGTGAGCGGAGGCCTGGAGGGCCGGAGCGAACGTCCGGCGACGGGGCGTGGGCAGCCCCGAACCGTCACCCATGGCTTGAACC
>CAMCPF010000333.1 GCA_945876515.1 Candidatus Kuenenia stuttgartensis | reverse complement strand
CGGCGCCGCAGCGAGGCCGATCCCCCGGTCGATGGCCCGGGCGGCGGAAAACTCGGCGATCGGCGTGGGCACGAAGCCGCGGGAGCCGACCGCCTCGAGGAACGTCTTCACGCGGGTGGAGCAACTGCCGATCGTGCGGCCGTCGCTCTGGCCGAAGAGCACGCCGGCGAGTTCGCCGGAGGCGTTGAAGATCGGGCCGCCCGAGTCACCTTGGCGGGCGGTGGCCTTGAGCTCGACGAACTCCCGCGGGTAGCCCGTCGTCGGCGAAAGGTAGTCGAGGCACTGGCCGCTTTCCTCGCGGTAGGAGCCGCGGCCGAAGCCGGCGATCGTGAGCGTCTCGCCGATCACCGGCGGCGCCGCGGCGATCGTGACGGGCGTGGCCCGCGGCTTCCAGATCACGAGCGCGGCCAGGTCCCAGGCCTCGTCCCAGCGAACGACCGTGCCGGCCGACTGGAAGCCGTCGGGAAACTGCACGAGCACGGCCGAGCGACTGTCGCGGACCACGTGCCAGTTGGTGATCACGAGCCCCTGCGTCCGGTTGACATCCACGAGCACGCCCGAGCCCATCGACGTGCCCGACGACTCCGGCGCGATGATCCGGGCGACCGCCGGGTGCGGCGTCTGGCCGGTGAGCAGAAACTCTGCCAGGTTTTGCGGGGTCCAGACCGCCTTGGCCGGACCACCCGTGTCCCAGCCCCAGGGGGCCGACTGGCCGAAGGCGTTACTGGAAGCGAGCAGGGCCGCCCCGAGGGCGATCGCCCGCACCGCGGCGGATTTGATCCACCGTCTGCACATGCTCTGCATCGCGGCCTCCTCCGGGGAATCCCGGTGGTCAGCGGAGCAGCCCGCGAAAGGACTGCCGCCTGGTTTCGCGTTCCATGATCCGGCGCAGGAGTTCGCGGCGCAGCCGCTCCAGTTCCCGAACCGTCTCTTCAGGTGATGGGGACGAGACGGATCGCGGGGCTGCCGCGACCAGGCCGTGGTGATGAGTGACCATGCGACGCTCCTGTCGTCATGCCGGCTCCGGCCCGAGCCTGCAAAAGAGAAGCATCGGCCCGCCCGCCGCTGGCCCATGCACGAAAAAATCCCGGCCGTCAGGGTCTGCCTGATCCGCAGGCTCGAGCACCGGCCGCGCGTGCTCCGGCGGCTTGCTCAGCCGTCGGCGAGGGGCCTCAGGCTGGGAGTCACCGCGAACCCCTCGGCCTCGAGTCGCTCGACGAGCAGGGCCACGTGGGCCCGGTCAGCCGTCTCCACCGTCACCTCGACTCCGGTGGAGAAGACGTCGGGCCCGGCGAAGGCCCGGTCGTGGACGATCTCGCGGACGCTCGCCCCGGTGGCCGCGATCGCGGCGGTGAGCCGGGCGATGCCGCCGGGCCGGTCGCTGATCCTGGTCGTAAACCGCCAGCGGCGGCCATCGGCGGCGAGTCCGTGGTCGATCACGCGGTCGAGGATCGTGAGGTCGATGTTGCCGCCGCAGAGCAGCAGCACGACCGTAAGGCCAGCGAACTCGACGCCGCCCTCGCCGAGCAGGGCCGCGAGCGCCGAGGCCGCCGCCCCCTCGACCACAAGTTTTTCCAGTTCCAGGAGCCGCACCACCGCGAGCGCAAGCGACTCCTCGCCCACGGTCACGACGCGGTCCACCACTCGGGCGGCGAGTGGAAACGACACCTCGCCCACGCGGCCGACGGCCAGGCCGTCGGCCAGCGTGGGTCGGATTGGCACGGCGACGGGCCGCCCCGCGGCGAGCGAGGCCGAAAAGGTCGGGGCCGCGGCGGGCTCGGCGGCCGCGATCCTGATCTCGGGGCGCAAAGCCTTGGCCGCCAGCCCGACCCCGGCCAGCAGCCCGGCCCCGCCGGTGGGCACCACCAGCACATCCGCCTCCGGCACCTCTTCGAGGATCTCGAGGGCCATCGTCCCCTGTCCCGCGATCACCCGCGGGTCGTCAAAGCCGTGGATCAGTTCAAGCCCGTCGCGGGTCGCCAGGCCGGCCGCAGCCTCGCGGGCGTCGGCAAAGGTGTCGCCCTCGAGGATCACGTGGGCCCCGAGCCGGCGGCAGGTGGCGAGCTTTACGAGCGGGGCGAAGCGGGGCATCACGACCGTCACGGGGATCCCGAGCAGGCCGCCGTGGTAGGCCAGGCCGAGCGCGTGGTTGCCGGCCGAGGCCGCGATCACGCCCCGCCGCCGCTGCGGCTCGTCAAGGAGCAATAGCGCGTTGCGGGCCCCGCGCTCCTTGAAGCTGCCCGTCCGCTGCAGGAGGTCGAGCTTGCAGAAGATGCGGGCCCCGGTGAGCTCCGAGAGCGGGCGGCTCTCCGGGCAGGGCGTCCGCATGATGCCCGAGGCGATCCGGGCACGGGCGGAGCGGATATCGTCGAGCGTGACCGGCGCGCGGCCGCTCATGGCGTCTTCACCCGGGCGGGCGTGTGAAACGACCGCACGTCGATCCAGTGCATCCCGGCCCGCCGGGCCGCCTCGATGCCCAGACCGCTGTCTTCCCACACGACGCACCGCTCGGGCCTGGCCCCCAGCCGGCGGGCCGCTTCCAGAAACGGGTCGGGGTCTGGCTTGTGGCGGCTGGTGTCTTCGCTGGCCACGATCGTGTGGAAATAGTCGGCGATCCCGACGCGGGCGAGAATCCGCCGGCAGACGTCCTGGTAGCCACCGGTGACCACCGCCATCGGCACCCGGCCCCGGCTGCGGCGAACGACGTCCACGACGGGGTCGATCGGCAGGATCCGGTCGAGCTGGGCGAGGAAACTCTGCTCCTTGACCCCGGCCGCGTGGTCCACGTCGATCGCCAGCCCTGCCTCGGCGAAGAGCGTGGCCACGATGTCGCGGGTGGGCCGGCCGCCGAGGGAGTAGAAGCGGTCCTCGTCGAAGGCGATCCCGTGGGGCTCGGTCACCTCCAGCCAGGCCCGGTAGTGGGCGGGCATGGTGTCGGCCAGCGTGCCGTCACAGTCGAAGAGCAGCGCGTCGTGATCCTGGAAGTGCCACATGGCAGTGCGAAGCTTTGGCGAGCGGGGCAACCGGTGCGATCGAGAGGCCGGTAGGCTACCGTCTCCGCCCGAACCACGCCCGACCGTTCGCGTGAACCTGGGCAAGCCAGGCAGACCGAGCCGGTCCTCAAAGGCCTGCGGATTCCGGGGCGACTGCCGAAAATCCTCATCCCAACGGTGGGGTCGGGTCGATCACTCCTGACGATCATGCCGATTCTCCGGCCGGGGCCCTCCCCCCTGCCGGTGGTCGGCGACCGACAGGGACGCGACTCCGATGAGAACAGCCGCTGTTCGCTACGGCAAACGAACCGCCGCCCGGATCCGGGCGATCCGCCGCAAGGCGACCGAGTGGAAGCGGCGTGCCCGCCGCGCCCTCACCCTGGCCCTTGTCACGGCCGGGATGGCCACCGCCCCGTCACTGGTCGAGGCCCCAATGGGTCAGACGGCGATGGCGCCGGCTGGCGGGGTCCTCAACCGGGCCGTGGCCGGCTTTCAGGGCCTCAACGAGAACGGCCCCGGCTGGCTTTACTACGGCCTGAACGCCGCCGACCGCGGCCTCGGCTACAACGGCGGCTACATGACGCTGGGCGGCTTCATCCCCTACGCGGAAGACGATCTGGGCGGATTCTGGGCGGCCGACCTCCGCAGCCACCTGTCTGAATACGGCGGCTTCTTCTCGAACATCGGTGCGGTCCGCAAGCAGTTCCTCGGCGGCACGCTCTTTGGCGTGGGCGTGTACTGGGACTACGACGGCGATGCGAACCAGTACCCCACCGGCGGCGCCCTAGGCACAAGCCAGTTCGGCCAGTTCGGCCACGTCTACAACCAGGTGGGCGTGTCGCTCGAGTGGCTCACCGACTACGGCAACCTGCGAAGCAACGG
>CAMCPF010000332.1 GCA_945876515.1 Candidatus Kuenenia stuttgartensis | reverse complement strand
CCGCCCCGCGACGCGGCCACGACGTCGCCGACGATCGCCGCCACGGGCAGCTCGGCGAAAAGCGAATCGGCAGTGAGGGCGGAGGGCGAGGTCTTCATCCCGTCGATCTTACGGCTTCGCGACCGAGGATTGACCTTGAAGGTGTACGGCTGTATATACTCACGCACGCGGACGGCGTGCGGCAAGCTACACATTTGCCATGCCTCAGCCGCAGCAACCCGACGAGTGGAAGATGCCTCAACCGACTGATCACGATGAAGCTGGTCGCGTTCCGCCTCAAGGAACGCGTCCACCTGCTGGACATGATCGACGTAGGGCTGATCGACGCGACCACGCTCGGGCGACTCCCCGAGCCGCTCCGGCCGCGGCTCGCCGAGTTACTCGCCAACCCGGGCGGCTGAAGCCCGACGCCATTGCCGGCTCACAGCGTCAGCTGCGGTACTCGAACTTAAACTTCCCCGGATCCGGCACGGGATACTTGCCGTCGGCGTCGGCCTGCACGGGAGCGGGCGAGTCACTCGTGAAGTCGGCCACGGCCGCCGTCAGGTCGTCGCCCCAGTCGAGGGCTTCCTGGTAGGTGAGCGGCCGGCCGACGTGGCTCGCCATCCGCCCCATCGCCGTCACCAGGCTCACCTCGGCTCCTCGGACCGCCTCGTTGTAGGCGGTGCCCGAACGGATCGCGGCGACGAGGTCTTCCCACTCGCGACGATAGGGATTCGGCTCGGGCTGGGCCGCGGCCCAGAGGACGTTGTCAGCCTCCATCCGCTGGCTCTTGTAGATCGCGCTCTTGGCCGGCGAGTGGCCGCTCAAGGAGACCGTGAAGGCCCCCTTCGAACCCTGGCCGAACACGCCGAACTGCTGGTGGCAGTCCTTCATCACCCGCGACTGGTAGAAGAACTTCGCCCCGTCAGCGAACGTGTATTCGATCGCGTAGTTATCGAAGTTCTGGTCGTTCACCTTGCCCTGGAAGTGGCGGCCGCCGATCGCCTCGGCCTTGACCGGCCACGCGCCCTTCATCCAGCAGACCTCGTCGATGTGATGGATGCAGTAGTCGCTGAAGATGCCGCCCGAGCCCCAGAGAAAGTTGTGAAACCGGCGCACCTGCCACAGAAGCTCCGGCATCGCGCCGTGGCCCGGGAACAGGTCGAGGTTGTGGCCGGGCGTCTGATTGCGATATCCGCGGAAGGCGATCAGGTCGCCCGCCTCGCCGGCCACCAGCCGCTCCTTCAGCTCGTTACGGCGGTCGCAGTGGCGGCACATCAGCCCCACGCCCACCTTGAGGTTCTTCTCGTCGGCCTTCTTGGCGAGCTCGATGATTCGCTTGGCGCTCGCCCCATCCACCGCGACGGGCTTCTCCATGAAGGTGTGCACGCCCTTCTCGATCGCGTAGCCGAAGTGGAGTGCCCGGAAGGCCGGCGGCGTGGCGAACAGCGCGATGTCGCCTGGCCGGAGGCAGTCGATCGCCTTCTTGTAGGCGTCGAAGCCTATGAACGAGCGGTCCTCCGGCACGTCGATCCGGTTTTTGAACTGCTCCTGCGCCATCAACGACTGCTTCTTGATGCTCAGCCGTTCGGGAAATACGTCGGCCATCGCGACCACCTTGAGGTTGCCGCCGGGCACGGAGAGGGCGTCGATCGTGGCTCCGGTGCCGCGGCCGCCGCAGCCAATCACCGCCACGCGGATCTCGTCGTCGCCGGCGGCATGGGCGTTTCTCAGGCCCGTGGCTCCGAGCAGCGTTCCCACCGAGGCGGTCGCCACCGCACCGCGGGAGATCCCGCCCAGAAAGCTGCGGCGGCTGGTCGGGGTCGGCGTGGGATGATCGGCGGCTGACATGAGGAGATCCTCGCGTGGCACGGAAGGAAAAGGGGGGCCCAAGGCAGAAGAATACGGCCGCCGCCGGTCAGCCGCCATAGGCCTGGGCCACCGGCGCCAGGGCCAGGTCGTCGGCCAGGCTGCGGTGCGGCCGTAGGCCGAGCGTCTCGAGCGCGGCGTGATACGCCCGCACCGCCTCCTCGGCGGCGAGGTCGCCATCGGCCACCAGCCGCAGGTGCCGCACGAACGTGGGCTGGTGTTCGGCGGCATTGATTTTGCGACCGAAGAGGGCCACGCGGGCACCGTGTCGCTTGGCGTCGGCCAGGAGCGCGAAGGCGTCGTGGGTGGTGCCCGCCCCGCCCCCGAGCACACCCACCACGAGCGTACGGTCGTAGGCGGCGAGCTGCTCGGTCACCTCGGGGCCGAGGTAGGGAATCTTGAGGAACACGGGCCGGCCCGCCCGCGGAACACCCGCCAGCGCCCGCACAACGTGGTCCGCGAGAAAGCGGGCCACGTTTGCCGGCCGCGACCCCGCCGCCTTGCCGGGCACCGCCCCGGGGGCGTTGGGATAAAAGACCTCGAGGAAGTGCCGAAACCCTGCCCGCTCGGCCTCCAGGCGAAACTCGCGATAGGCGGCGAGCATCGCGCGGTCGAGCGCGGCATCGTCGTTGAGCGTGACCGAGAACAGGCCCAGGTTCACCCCGGGATACGGGCCGTCGGAGCCAGCCCCGGCCGGGGCTATCGCCATCCCCCAGCGGGCCTGAGGGATCGTGGTCGTAGCGAAGGGCAACGCGGGCTGTCGGGAATACCCGCCGGTGCCGGTGGCCAGCCAGATGTCGGTCGTGTCGTTCATCCGCACGGCCGGTGTCACCGGGCTGGCCTCGAACAGCCGCTCGTCAATCGCCAGCACCTCGCTCGTGCTGGCGCTCATGAGCATGATGTCCACCAGCCCCTCGGCCACGAGTTCACGGATGCTCTCGCGATACTCGTGGATCGAGCGGAAGGGCCCCGGCCGCGGCACGCCCCCGGACGCCAGCCCCGGTGCTGCAAGGCCGAAGGCCATGTCGGCATCCTTGGCGTCGGCCAGGATGAAGTCGCCGCAGCTTGGATCAGCCAGGATCCGGGCGAGCTTCGCGTCGAGGGACTTTTCAGGGGTGCTGGCCATCAAGGCGGGAGACCACGTGGGCTGTTGCGGAAGTTCACCCGGCGACACCGGGGAAGGTATCCTGAACCCGTGGCGTCGCGCGATTCAAGTCTCCCGCCCGGGGCTGCGGCAGATGGACTCGATTCAGCTTCTTCGAACCTGGCTCGTGGTCCTCGCGTTGGGCTTCAGCGGCGTACCCACGGTTACCGGCGATGTGGGCGGATCCGGATTTGCCGGCCGCGTGGCCCCGCTCCTCGCAGCCAAGTGCGGGGCCTGCCATGGCCCCACGTCTGCGGAGAGCGGCTTCCGGATCGACATCCGCGAGCAGGCCGTTGCCGGGGGCGACTCGGGCTCCGCGGGCATCGTGCCGGGCAAACCGGCCGAGAGCGAGCTCTTCATCCGCGTCTCGACGGCCGACAAGGAACTGCGGATGCCCGCCGAGGGCGAGCCGCTTTCGGCCGACGAGCAGGCGGTACTGCGGGCCTGGATCGAGGCCGGGGCGCCCTGGCCCGACGACCTTGCCACGCTGCCCCCCGAGATGCTTCCAGCCGCCGAGGCGAAGCCGCCCAAGGGGGCCGGCCACTGGTCGTTTCAGCCGATCGTTCGCCCACCTGTGCCGACGCCCGCCGGCGGGCCCTTCTCCAACCCGATCGACGCCTTCGTGGCCGAGCGACTCGCGGCCGAGGGCCTTGCGATGAATCCCGAAGCCGAGCCGCGCAGCCTCATCCGCCGGGTGTCGTTCGACTTGGTCGGGCTGCCACCGTCGCCCGAGGAGATCGCCGCCTTCGAGCGGGCCTGCCGCGCGGCAGGTGGCACCGACGCGGCTTACCTTGAACTCGTCAACCGGCTCCTGGCCTCGCCCCACCACGGCGAACGCTGGGCGCGGCACTGGCTCGATGTGGTGCGGTTTGCGGAGAGCGACGGCTTCGAGACCAACAAGGCCCG
>CAMCPF010000331.1 GCA_945876515.1 Candidatus Kuenenia stuttgartensis | reverse complement strand
CGCTCCCTATGGGCATCCTGCCCTCCGGTCGCTCGGAGGAAACCTCACTTCGCCTTCCAGGCTGCGCTCGGTTTCCTACGCCGCTCGATTGGCATGGGCAACCCCTCCCGTCCTTGGCGACGTCGGAGGAACCTATAATGCCAGGCGAGGTGGCGCGAGCGTGTCCTGCGGCCCATCCGGCCTGCGAGGCTTTCATGGCGACGTTTCCTGGCGGAATCCGGCGGGGCCTCCAATGGGTCGTCGTCATGGTGCTGGCGGTGCTGCCGGCCGCCCGCGGCGGCGATGAGCCGCCCCGGAAGCTGCTGGCCCGCTTCTGCGGCGAGTGCCACTTCGACGGCGCCGATGAGGGGGGCGTGGCCATCGACACCCTGCTTGCGGCCGCCAGCCCCGGCAAGCCGGTGAAGCCCGGGGCCCCGGAGCACGCGGCCTGGGTCAATCTCTGGAAGAACCTTCGTGCTGACACGATGCCTCCGGCCGATGAGCCACAGCCTTCGACGGGCGAGCGGCAGCGGCTGCTCGAGTTCGTGTCGCGGGACGTGCTTGGGGTCGATCCCAAGCGGCCCGATCCCGGTCACGTCGTGCTTCGGCGGCTCAACCGCGTGGAGTATGGCAACACGGTCCGCGACCTGACCGGCATCGACGAAAACCTTCGCGACGACCTCCCGGCCGACGACACCGGCTACGGCTTCGACACGATCGGCGAGGTGCTGTCGGTCTCGCCGCTCTTGATGGAGAAGTATCTGGAGCTGGCCGGCCGGGTGGGCGACCGCGTGGCGGCTGAGGCCGCCGGCCGCAAGGGCGACGACTATCCAGCCAAACTCCGCCGCCTGTTTCCGTCGGGCCCGCAGCCGGAGGATCCCGCCGCGCGGCCGGAGCATCTGCGTCGCACCCTGCGGCGGCTGGCCGAGCGGGCGTTTCGCCGCCCGGCAGACGACGCGACCGTCAAGCGGCTCGTGGCTGTGGCCGAGGCTGCGATGGCGGAACCAGGCGGATCGTTCGAGGGGGGCATCGCCGCGGCGGTGACGGCGGTGCTTGCGTCGCCGCGGTTTCTGTTCCGCGTCGAGGACGAGGCGGCGGCTGCGACCCAATTGGGGATCGCCGTCCCGATCGACGAGTTCGCGCTCGCCTCGCGGCTCTCCTACTTCCTCTGGAGCACGATGCCCGACGACGAGCTGTTCACGGTCGCCGCGGCCGGCAAGCTCCGCGCCGAACTGCCTCGGCAGGTGGAGCGGATGCTTCGCGACCGCCGCAGCGACGCCTTCGTGCGAAACTTCGTCGGCCAGTGGCTGCAGACCCGCGACGTCGAGGCGTTGCCCTTCGACGTGCGGCGGGTGCTGGGCGTGAAGGAGCGGGAGCAGGGGGAGCGGATCTTCAGCGACGAGGTGCGGCGGGCGATGCGGCAGGAGACGGAGATGCTTTTTGGGCACGTCCTGCGCGAGGGGTTGGCGGCCACGGATCTCCTGGTTGGCCGGAGCACGTTTCTCAACGAGCCCCTGGCGCGGTTCTACGGAGTGCCCGACGTGAAGGGCAAGGAGATGAGGCTCGTCTCGCTGGGCGACGATGTGCCGCGGGGCGGCCTGCTCACCCACGGGAGCATGCTGGTGGTCACGAGCAACCCGACCCGAACCTCGCCGGTGAAGCGGGGACTCTTCATCCTCGACAACCTGCTCGGCACGCCCGCCCCGCCCGCGCCCCCGGGGGTGCCCCCGCTCGACGAGGTCGCCGCCGCGCTGCCCAAAGAAGCCACGATGCGGGAGCTGATGGAGCGGCATCGCCGCGATCCGCTCTGCAGCTCGTGCCACGCCCGGATGGACCCGCTCGGCTTGGCCCTCGAGCGGTACAACGCCGTGGGCCAGTGGCGGGCCGACGAGGCCGCCGCGAAGATCGACACCTCGGGCCGGTTGATCACGGGCGAGCGGTTCGCCGACGTGCGGGAGCTGTCGGCGGTGATCGCGGGGCCCCGGCGGCGGGATTTTCACCGCTGTTTGGCCGAAAAACTGCTGACCTACGCCCTCGGGCGGGGTTTGGAGTATTTCGACGGCCCGGCGGTCGATACTATCTTAGAGGAGTTGGACAAGGACGGCCGCCTCGACGCGTTGGTTCAGGGCGTGGTGGCGAGCGCCCCGTTCCAGATGACTCGCAGCCGGGCCGCGGCGTCTCCCGCCAAGCCCGCCGCGAAAGCCGTCCCCGCCAAGCCGGGCCCACCCTCCGCCACAAAGAGCAAGCCATGAGCCGTTCCGCACGACCAGGCGTCAGCGGTCCGTCCGTCCCCAGGCGGGCGGTGCTGCGCGGCCTGGGGGCCGCGGTCGCGTTGCCCTTCCTCGACTCGGTCCGCGGCGGGGGAGTCACCCGGGCCGCGGCGGTCGCCGTGCCCACGCGGATGGCCTTCCTTTACATTCCCAACGGCGTGCACGTGCCGCGCTGGCGGCCGGAGGGGGAGGGCCGCGAGTTTTCCTTCGGGCCCACGCTCGAGCCGCTGGCTCCGTTCAAGGACTCCGTGCAACTGATCACGAGGCTCGCCCACCGCAACGGCACCGCCGGGGCAGACGGCGCCGGCGACCACGCCCGCGCGTCGGCCACATTTCTCACCGGCGCCCGGCCACGGAAGACGGCTGGGGCCGACATCCGCGTGGGGGTCTCCGTCGATCAGGTCGCCGCCAACGCCATCGGTCGCGAGACTCGCTTCCCCTCGCTCGAACTCTCCTGCGACGCCGCCCGGAAGAGCGGCGGTTGTGACTCGGGCTACGCGTGCGCCTACCAGTTCAACATCGCCTGGCGGAGCGAGCAGCAGCCGGTCTCCCCGGAGTCGAATCCCCGCCTTGTGTTCGAGCGGCTGTTCGGGGCTGGCTCGGGTGACGCCCGGGCGGCGAGCCTCGCGGCCCGGCAGCACCGCCAGCGTTCGATCCTCGACTTTGTGGCGGCCGAGGCGAAAGACATGCACCGCGGGCTCGCCGCCGCCGACCGCCGCAAACTCGACGAGTATCTGACCGGCCTTAGGGAGATCGAGCATCGGATCGCGCGGTTCGACCGCGAGCCGCCGCAGGTGCCGGACCGCGCGCTCCCGGACGGGCCGCCCACGGCCTACTCCGAGCACCTCCGCCTCTTGGCCGACATGCTCGTGCTCGCTTTCCAAACCGACTCCACGCGGATCGGCACCTTCATGTTCGCCCACGACGGCAGCAACCGCTCGTTCCCCGAGATCGGCGTCGGCGACGGTCACCACAACCTCTCCCACCACCAGGGCAAGGAGGAATCGCTCGAGAAGATCGCCAAGATCGACCGCTTCCACGCCGAGCAGTTCGCCTACTTCCTGGGGAGGATGCAGGAGGTCAAGGAGGCCGACGGCCGCAGCCTGCTGGATCACTCGATGGTGGTCTACGCCAGCGGCCTCTCCGACGGCAACCGCCACAATCACGACGACCTGCCGGTGATCCTCGCCGGTGGGGCCGGGGGGCGGCTGGCCGCGGGCCGACACGTGAAGCTGCCGGGCGAGCAGCCGATGACGAACCTCTACCTGACGATGCTCGACCTCGTCGGGGTGCCCCAGCAGGCGTTCGGCGACTCGACCGGGCCCCTCGACGCCGTCCGGGCCTGACCGCCGGCGGGATCGCCACGAGGCGGCACAGCCATGAGCGACGCAGCACGCATTCCGCGGCGGGTGGCGGTCGTGATCGAGGCCTCCAACGCCTACGCGCGGGGCCTCCTGGCGGGCATCCACGCCCACCTCCGCGAGCACGAGCCGTGGACGGTCTTCCTGCCCGAGCACGGCCGGGGCAGGCCGCCGCTCGAGGCGCTTGCCCGCTGGCATGGGGAGGGCCTCATCGCCAGGATCGAGACGCCGGCCATCGCCCGCGTGGTGGCCGATCTGCGGCAGGCGCAGCGGTTCCAAGTGGTCGATGTCAGT
>CAMCPF010000330.1 GCA_945876515.1 Candidatus Kuenenia stuttgartensis | reverse complement strand
GGCACGGGGTCTGCGCAGCCCTGACAAAAACGCCACCGCAGCGGGTGCGGGGCGTTTCGGAAAACCCGCTCCGGACGCCCGGGCCGCTCCTCCCGAGCCTCACGAGTCGCTCATCAGCCGGAAGACCGGTGCGGAGGTGCCATTGACCGGGCTATCCTTGCAAGGATTCGGAGGGCGTATACTCTGCGGTTTTTCCCTCCCGCCGCAGACCCCTTCGCATGCCCGCCGGCACCGTTCCTCCCGCCCCCGCGAGCCCGGCCGCTGCTGCCGCGCCCCAGCAAGCCGAGCGGGTGCTCGTCCTCGACTTCGGCTCGCAGTATGCCCAGCTGATCGCCCGCCGCGTGCGGGAGCAGCATGTCTACTGCGAGATCGTCCGGCACGACATCTCGGCCGCGCGGATCCGCGACCTCGCGCCCCGCGGGATCATCCTCTCCGGCGGCCCGGCCAGCGTCTACGAGCAGGCGGCGCCGAAGTGCGACCCCGCCATCTTCCAACTCGGCATCCCGGTGCTCGGCATCTGCTACGGCATGCAGTTGGCCTGCGAGTCGCTCGGCGGCCAGGTGGCCCGGGCGACGGCCCGGGAATACGGCCGGGCCGCGTGCGAGGTGCTCGATCACGACCTGCTGCTCGCCGGCGTGCCACGCCACACGGAGGTCTGGATGAGCCACGGCGACCAGGTGGCGGAAGTCTCGGCCGACTTCCTCCCGCTGGCCCGCACCGCCACCTGTGCGCTGGCAGCCGTCCGCCACCGCACGCTGCCGGTGTTCGGACTGCAGTTCCATCCCGAGGTGACCCACACGCCGGCGGGTGGCGCGATCCTCGCCAACTTTTTGAAGGCCGTGTGCGGCTGCACCGGTGCCTGGCGGCTCGACGACTTCGCCACCTCCATGATCGAGTCGCTCCGCCGGCGGATCGGCTCCGACCGCGTGATCTGCGGCCTCTCCGGCGGCGTTGATTCGGCCGTGGTGGCCGCGCTCCTGAGCCGGGCGATCGGCGATCAACTCTCCTGCATCCTCGTTGACAACGGGCTACTCCGGCAGGGTGAGGCGGCCGCGGTGATCGAGGAGTTCACCACCCACTTCCGCTCCGATCTCCACGTCGTGCCCGCGGAAGGCCTGTTCCTCGACGTCCTGGCGGGCGTGACCGACCCGCAGGAAAAGCGGCGGCGAATCGGGAAGGCGTTCATCGACTGCTTCGCGGCCGAAGCGGCCCGGATCGAGGGGGCCCGCTTCCTCGCCCAGGGCACGCTCTACCCCGACGTGATCGAGAGCGGCGCCGCGGCCGACGGACCGGCGGCGACGATCAAGCTGCACCACAACGTGGGCGGCCTGCCCGACGACCTCCAGTTCGAACTCGTCGAGCCGCTCCGCGACCTGTTCAAGGACGAGGTCCGGCAACTCGGCCTGCAGCTGGGGCTACCCGAACGAATCGTCTGGCGGCATCCCTTCCCGGGGCCGGGCCTGGCGGTCCGTTGCCTCGGCGCGGTGACCAAGCCCCGGCTCGACACGCTCCGCCAGGCCGATGCGATCGTGCTCGAGGAACTCGAGGCCGCCGGCCTGATGCGGCGGGTGTCGCAGGCCTTCGCCGTGCTCCTGCCCGTGCAGAGCGTGGGCGTGATGGGCGACGCCCGCACCTACGACGACGTGCTCGCCGTCCGGGCGGTCGAGACGGAGGACTTCATGACCGCCGACTGGAGTCACCTGCCCTACGACCTCCTGGCCCGAATCTCGACCCGCGTGATCAACGAGGTTCGGGGGGTCAATCGCGTGGTCTACGACATCTCCTCCAAGCCCCCCGCCACGATCGAGTGGGAGTGAGGCCGACTCTCGCCACCGGCTGGTACAATCGGATGAGTCCGGCCGTCGCACCGCGGGCTGCGGCCGGCCCCAGTTCCGAGGTTCCGAGCATGCAAGTCGCCATCATCGAGGACGATCCGGTCATCGGACGGGCCGTCAGCACCGCGATCCGTGAGGCCGGTCACGAGTGCACATGGATTCCGGACGGCGCCGCAGCCGTGGAGACCGACGCGATCCTGGCCAGCGACCTTGTGGTGCTTGACCTGATGCTGCCGAAGGTCGGCGGACTCGACGTCCTCCGGGCGGCCCGCTCCCGCGGAGTCCGCACGCCCGTGATCGTGCTCACGGCCCGCGGTTCGGTGCCCGACAAGCTCGAGGGTTTCCAGGCCGGGGCCGACGACTACCTCGTCAAGCCGTTCGAAATGGACGAACTCCTCGCCCGCATCGAGGCGGTCCACCGGCGCACGTCCGACCGGCCGGCGATGCATCTCGAGGTCGGCCCGCTGCACCTCAACCTCGCGAACCAACGGCTGACGCTGTCCGGGCGGGGCATCGATCTCACGCCGACGGAGTTCAGCATCCTCGAACTGCTGATGCGGTACCACGGTCAGGTCGTCACCCGGAAGATGCTCTGTGAGCACGTCTGGGGCTTCGACTGGAACGGCCCGACCAACGTGATCGAAGTCCACATCAACCGGCTGCGGGGCAAGATCGACAAGCAGCGGCGGCAGTCGTTCATCCGCACCGTGCGAGGGCGGGGCTATGCCTTGGCTCACGACTGATTCCGCGGCGTGGTCCACCCTGCGGGCCCGGCTCACGCTCTGGAACTCGGGCGTCGTCCTGCTCGCCACCGCCGCCTCGCTGTTGGCCGTCTGGCTGGGGGCGCGGGCGGTCCTCTACCGTGAGACCGACACCATGCTCCGCGGCACCGTGCGGGAGGTGGCGATGGCGATCACCGACCTCTACCCCGACATCGACGCCGTGGTGGCCGAACTACAGCGCAAGGAGCGGAGCCACGCGGAGCGGGCCTGGTTCACGCACCTGCTGACGGAGGACGGCGAGACGATCTGGAAGAGCGGGCTCTGCCCGGAGGCGGTCGCCGTCTTTCCGCCCACGCTGACCGATCGCCGGGAAAACGTCGTCCAGGTGGCTCACTATCGCTACGCGCGGCTGGCGATCGAGGCCGGGTCGCATCGGCCCTTTCACATCCGGATCGGGATGTCCACCGAATCGCTCGACGCGAACATCCGGGTGCTGATGCGGGTGCTGATCGGGGTCGGCCTCACGCTCTCATTGCTCACCCCGCTGGTCGGCTACTGGCTCGCCGTCCAGGCCACCCGGCCGGTGAGTGCGATCCTGGCGACTGCGGAACGGCTGCGGCCGACCCGACTCGGCGACCGCCTGGCCGTGAACGGGGCCGGCGACGAACTCGACCGGCTGTCGGTCACGATCAACCGCCTGCTCGACCAGGTCGCCGCCCACGTGGAGCGGCAGGAGCGTTTCGTGGCCGACGCCGCCCATGAACTGCGGGGGCCGCTCACAGCGATGCAGAGTTCGCTCGAGGTGGCGGTCTCCCAGGAACGGTCCTCGAACGAGTACCGCGAGACGCTCGTCGATGTGTTGGAGGCCGCTCAGCATCTCTCCAAGCTTTCCAATGACCTACTGCTCCTCGCCGAAAGCGGTGAGGCCTCGGTGCCCCACGTGCGCGAAGCGGTCGACTTGGCGGGCGTGACGGCGCAGGCCGTCGAGATGTTCGCCGGGGTCGCGGAGGAGCGGGGCGTCGCCCTGAGCCTCGTCGTCCGGAGCCGGCCCCAGGTCGGGGGCGACACCGGGCGGCTGCGGCAGGTGGTCGGCAACCTGCTCGACAACGCCCTGCGGTTCACGCCGGCGGACGGCCGCGTGGTGGTGACGGTGGCCGCCGGGGCCGCGGGGGGCACGATCACGGTGCAGGACACCGGCAGCGGGATCCCGCCGAAGGATCTCGACCGAATCTTCGACCGGTTTTGGATGGTCGATCCGGCGCGGAGCCACGCGGAGAGCCGCCGGAGCGGCGGTCTCGGGCTCCCCATCTGCAAGTCGGTCGTGGAGGGCTGCGGAGGCTCGATCACGGT
>CAMCPF010000329.1 GCA_945876515.1 Candidatus Kuenenia stuttgartensis | reverse complement strand
GAGCGCAGGAATCCTAGCAGCCGGCGACTCGTCGGCCGCGGCCCCGGCGAGCCAGACCCCGCGAGAGCCCGCGGAACGGCTCCAGCCCGCGGAACGACCGAGTCGCGTTGATGAGGAAGGGGCGAGGATGCTACCTTCGGGAGATTTGTTTTTTCCGGCCCCGTGAACCAGCCATGCCCCGCCGCGACGACCTCCACACGATCCTCCTCATCGGCTCCGGCCCGATCGTCATCGGGCAGGCCTGCGAGTTCGACTATTCCGGCACCCAGGCCTGCAAGGCGCTCCGCGAGGACGGCTACCGCGTGGTGCTCGTCAACTCGAACCCGGCCACGATCATGACCGATCCGGGCACGGCCGACCGCACCTACATCGAGCCGCTGACGCCCGAGATGCTCGAGAAAGTGATCGAGGCCGAACAGCCCGACGCCGTGCTCCCCACGCTCGGCGGCCAGACGGCCCTCAACCTCGCGATGGAGCTCGACCGCCGCGGAATCCTCGCCAAGCACGGCGTGGAGATGATCGGCGCCAAGGCCGACGCGATCAAGCGGGGCGAGGATCGCGAGATCTTTAAGGCGCTGATGGAGAAGATCGGCCTGGAGACCTGCCGGGGCCGGATTGTCCGCAGCCTGGCCGAAGCCCGCGAGGTGCTCGCCGAGGTCGGCCTGCCGGCGGTGATTCGCCCGAGTTTCACGCTGGGTGGATCGGGCTCGGGCGTGGCCTACAACCGCGAGGAGTTCGACACGAAGGTCCAGCGGGGCCTCGATCTCTCGCCGGTGGGCGAGGTGCTCGTCGAGGAGTCGATCCTCGGCTGGAAGGAATACGAGATGGAGGTGATGCGCGACGCCGACGACAACGCCGTCGTGATCTGCTCGATCGAAAACTTCGACCCCTGCGGCGTGCACACCGGCGACTCGATCACCGTCGCCCCCGCCATGACGCTGACCGACAAGCAGTATCAGCGGATGCGGGACGCCAGCTTCGCCGTGATCCGGGCGGTGGGCGTGGAGACGGGCGGCTCCAACATCCAGTTCGCCGTGCAGCCCGAGACTGGCCGGATGATCGTGATCGAGATGAACCCGCGGGTGAGCCGCTCCTCGGCTCTGGCCAGCAAGGCCACCGGATTCCCGATCGCCAAGATCGCCGCCAAGCTCGCCGTCGGCTGGCGGCTCCACGAGCTGCCCAACGACATCACTCGGATGACCAAGGCCTGCTTCGAGCCGGCGATCGACTACGTGGTCGTCAAGGTGCCGCGGTTCGCCTTTGAAAAGTTTCCCGAGGCCGATTCGCGACTCACCACGCAGATGAAGAGCGTGGGGGAGACGATGGCGATCGGCCGGACCTTCAAGGAGGCCTTTCAGAAGGCACTCCGCGGCCTCGAGGTTGGGGCTTTCGGCTTGGGCTGCGACGGCAAGGACCTGTGGGGCACGCCGGCCGAGCCCGGCCACGATGACATCCGGGCCAAGATCGCCACCCCCGACCCCGACCGGGTCTGGTATCTGCGGTATGCCCTGCTGGCCGGGATGACGGTGGACGAGATCCACGAGATCACGGCAATCGATCCCTGGTTTCTCGACCAGCTCGCGCAACTCGTGGAGTTAGAGAGCCTGCTGAAGACGGTCGGCTCGCTGGCTGCGATCGACGACGGGCTCCTGCGGGCCGCGAAGCAGGCCGGCTATTCCGACCGGCAGCTGGCCACGCTCCTTGGGTCCTCGGAGATGGAGGTGCGGGCCGAGCGAAAGCGGCGGGGAATCGTGGCGGCCTACAAGGCGGTGGACACCTGCGCCGCCGAGTTCGAGGCCCAGACGCCCTACTACTACTCCTCCTGGGAAGAAGAGGACGAGACGCGGGCCAAGGAGCCGGGGCGGAAGCGGGTGATGATTCTCGGCGGCGGGCCCAACCGGATCGGTCAGGGGATCGAGTTCGACTATTGCTGCTGCCACGCGAGCTTCGCCCTGCGGGAGCTGGGCATCGAGAGCGTGATGGTGAACTCGAATCCGGAGACGGTGAGCACCGACTACGACACGAGCGACATGCTCTTCTTCGAGCCCTTGACCTGCGAGGACGTGCTCAACATCGCCGACCGCGTCCAGCCCGACGGGGTGATCGTGCAGCTCGGGGGGCAGACGCCGCTCAACCTGGCCCGGGCGCTCCAGGCTGCCGGGCTGCCGATCATCGGCACGTCCGTGGACACGATCGAGATGGCGGAAGACCGGGAGAAGTTTCGCGACCTGCTCGACCGGCTCGGCCTCCGGCAGCCGGCCAGCGGGATCGCCAAGACGCTCGAGCAGGCCCGCCGCGAGGTGGCCCGGATCGGCTACCCGTCGCTCGTGCGGCCCAGCTTCGTGCTCGGCGGTCGGGCCATGGAGATCTGCTACGACAACGCCCAGTTCGAGCGGTACGTGGCCGAGGCATTCGCGGTCGCCCAGGGGCAGCCGGTCTTGATCGACCGGTTCCTGGAGGATGCGATCGAGGTTGACGTCGACTGCATCTGCGACGGCCGCGACGTGATCGTCTCGGGCGTGATGGAGCACATCGAGGAGGCCGGCGTGCACTCCGGCGACTCGGCCTGCTGCATCCCGCCCCACAGCCTCTCCGAGGAGGTGATCGCGGAGATCAAGGCGGCGGCGGCCGGGCTGGCCCGAAGCCTCGGCGTGGTCGGCCTGATGAACGTGCAGTTCGCCGTCAAGAAGGAGTCGGACGCCGAAGGGGCGACGAAGCCCACGCTTTACGTGATCGAGGTCAACCCGCGGGCCAGCCGCACCGTGCCCTTCGTCGCCAAGGCCACGGGGCTTCCGGTGGCAAAGGTGGCCGTAAAGGTGATGACGGGCGTGAGCCTCGCGGAGCAGCGGATCACGGCCGACCCTGAGCCGGCGCACGTGAGCGTCAAGGAAAGCGTGTTCCCGTTCGTGAAGTTCGCCGGCGTGGACATTGCGCTCGGGCCGGAGATGCGGAGCACGGGCGAGGTGATGGGCGTGAGCGAGAGCTTCGCGATCGCCTTCGCCAAGAGCCAGGTCGCGGCCGGCATCCTGCTGCCTGAGAGGGGGCGGATTTTCCTCAGCGTGGCCAGCGAGCAGGCCAAGGAGCAGATGGTGGGGTTGGCGCGGCGGCTCGTGGCCCTCGGCTTCGAGCTGATGGCGACCGCGGGCACGGCCCGCACGCTGGCCGCGGCCGGCATCGAGGTGGAGGTGGTGAAGAAGCTCCAGGAGGGGCATCCCAACCTGATCGACCACCTGATCGACGGCCGCGTGCAACTGATCTTTAACACGCCCCGAGGCAAGGGGGCGCGGACCGACGAGGGGCGGATCCGGGCGGCGAGCGTGCTCTACGGCGTGCCTTGCATCACCACGCTCCCGGCTGCGGAGGCGTGTGTCCGGGCGATGGAAGGGCTCCGCTCGGAGCCGCTTTCCGTCCAGCCGATCCAAGACCGCTTTCCCGAGACGGCAGCCACGCGGTGATGCAGGGCCCAGGCCCTCGGCGATCGCCGTCGCGCGACAGAGGATCGAACGGCCAGTGGCACTTCCGAGGCGTTCTTCGGCTGGCGAATCACGAGCCAGCCGCGGTGCGTTCCCTCCGGCCCAACTGTCGCGGTGATGATGCCCCGACAACGCTCAATCAATCGGCAAAAATGCCCAGAGGGCGGGGCGGCCGCAGTTGCAGTGAACAGCGCGGCCGAGCAGGCCGAGACCGGCGGCACTCAAAAAGACGGTCGTTCGGGCCGCGTCCCAATAGCCCCGCGTGCCGGAAGCGTGCGGCCCTCGCAGCCTGGCTTCGACACTGGGTACAGGGTGGAAGATCGTCTCGATCACGGGCGACCGCTGCCGTTCGCGGTCCTGCAGATCGTCCAGGAGTTCAATCGTCCGCTCGAGGTCGTCCCGGTCGCAGCCGGTCGCCAGCAGGTTGCGGTCGACGTCAGCGACGCCTCGGCGGCTGGG
>CAMCPF010000328.1 GCA_945876515.1 Candidatus Kuenenia stuttgartensis | reverse complement strand
AGACGGTGCGGCAGCCCGCTCGGCCGAGACGGCCCGCACCCAGTCAAGGTCACCGCGATACCACACGTACGCGAAGCCCACGAGCAGGATCGCGTAGAAGAAGGCCATGTCCACAAGTGCGGTGCGGGCGAGCTTGCCGGCGGCCTCGGTCACCGACCACTCGCCGAGGGCCTGGGCGGGCGTCGGCTCAGGACGACCGACGGCCGCCGAGCGGGCTCCGGCCCAGGCGAGCTTCTCCGCCGCGGACTCGCGCAGCACGTCGGCAGCCGGGGCGCTGGGCGAGCGGATACCGAGTTCCCGCATCACGCCGGTCGCGGCCGGGGTGAGTTCGCCGTCGGCAGTCACCGTCACCAGCGCCGGATCCGTGAGCTCCGTCGCCTTGCCGAACACGGTGGCCCAGGGGAAGAACAGGGCTACCTCGACATCGAAGATGATGAACAAGAGCGCCACCACGTAGAACCGCAGGTCGAACTGCACGAAGCTGGAGCCGATCGTGGGCTCGCCGCACTCGTAGACCTCGAGTTTTTCGGTGTTCGGCTCCCGCGGCCGCACCAGCCAGCCGACGATCAGGTTCACCGCCAGGAACGCTCCGCCCACGGCCACGAACAGGGCCAGAAAGCCGGCGATGACGACGGGATCGACGAGATTCATGGGGGTCACCGGGCGTGAGGGGCCGTCACTGATTCGGCCCGCCGTGGACGGGCTCGACGATCACCTTCGCAGCGGCGACGGCCGTGGGGTTGAGCGACGACCGCCCCCACGCCACCTCGACCGGGAGCCGGGCGAAGTCCACAATCGTGCCGTCGCGGCTGTAGCAGGAGAGGTCGAGCGTCGAGCCCATGAAGATGCAGTCCACCGGACAGGGCTCCACGCAGAGCGCGCAGAACATGCACTTCGAGTAGTCGATCGTGAACCCACTGACCTGGAAGCCCTTGCCGCTCTCGACCCGCTCCTTGCCGATGTAGATGCAATCCACCGGACAGGCCTTCGCGCACTGATCGCAGGCGATGCAGGTGGTCAGGTCGTAGCGGTGAAAGCCGCGGTAGCGGGCCGCGACCGGGGCGGGCAGTTCGGGGTATTCGAAGTGCTCGGTGAAGGTCCGCCGATTCTGGTCATACGTCTTGCCGAACACCCGCAGGGTGACGAGCATGCCGTCGGCGACCGTCTTCACGGCCGAGAACAGGTTGCGGAACCATTCCCTCATGGCTGGGGCTTGCCGGCGGGGTGGAGAGATGGAGTGGGCGAACGCGGACGTCGGGGTCAGGAGGTCGACGGCATGAGTATAGGGAGGCGTCTCAGGCCAACAACCCACGGCGCTGGTGCCGCGGCGGCGGAGTCGTTCGGGCGGCAAACGCGTGCGGCGGGCTGCCGCCGCCAGCCACCGCGAACGCCAGGTGTCTGGTCGGCACCCTGGTGCTCGTCCGCAACAAATCGGTCCTGTCCACTCACGCAAAGCCGCGAAATACAGGGGGTTTTTGTGGGCCGCGCCCAAAAAGGCCCGGGATTTGCTTGACGAAAGCCCGGGAAGCTTTACATTTCAGGGGTTTTCGGAAGAGTGGTCCGGTTTGTCCGCTCCGCCTACGACCCGCCAGGGAATGGCTTCATGCTCGTACTGTCGCGGAAAAAGGACGAGAGCATCGTCATCAACAACGACATCACCATCGTCGTCGTGGAGATCCGCGGCGACAAGGTGAGGCTCGGCGTCGAGGCCCCGAAGGAGGTGCCGGTGCACCGTCGCGAGGTCTTCGAGGCGATCGCGCGGGGCGAACCGGTGGATCTCCCGGCCGTGTCGTCGGCTCCGGATCCGGGCCAGACGCTGAGCGACGATGCTTCGGCCGGCGGCTGAGCTTTCTGACGGGCTTGCTTGACCCTTCGCCGCCTGTGAACCTCAGGCTATCATGGGGGACGCGAGTGTGGTTGGCGACGCCGATCATCCACGCGGCCCCATCGTCTAGTGGTTAGGACATCGCCCTTTCACGGCGGTAACCGGGGTTCGAATCCCCGTGGGGTCAGTCTTTCCCGCCGAAACGGTCGCTCCTGGCCTTTTTCGGCTCCGTCGAGCGGAGGAGACGCCGAGGGTTTCCTCGATCGACCGGCACCGCATCCGGCGATGCCTGATCGAGTCTCGCGGTTGGAATCGCTCGTTTTTCAACCGCTGTTCCGAGCAACCGCAGTTCCGAGGATTCTTCCGCGCCATGCCCTCCATCCCTGACGCCCCGGATCGCCCCTCGGCCTACGACGCCGTCTTGTTCGTCTCGTTCGGCGGGCCGGATGGTCCGGACGACGTGATGCCGTTTCTCGAAAACGTGCTCCGCGGTCGGAATGTGCCGCGGGAGCGGATGCTGGAAGTCGCCGAGCACTACCAACACTTCGGGGGCAAGAGTCCGATCAACGAGCAGAACGTGGCCCTGATCGCGGCGCTCCGCGAAGAGCTCGACCGCCACGGGCCGCGGCTGCCGGTCTACTGGGGCAACCGCAACTGGCATCCGCTGCTCACCGACACGCTCCGCGAGATGGCCGACGCCGGCGTGAAGCGGGCCATCGCCTTCGTGACCAGCGGCTTCAGTTGCTATTCCGGCTGCCGCCAGTATCGGGAAAACATCGCCGCCGCCCGGGAGCCGCTGGGCGATCGGGCGCCGGTCGTGGACAAGATCCGGGTGTTCTTCAATCACCCGGGGTTCGTGGGTCCGATGGCCGCGAACGTGCGGGCGGCCCTGGAAAAGTTTCCGGTCGACGTACGAGGCCAGGTGCCTGTCCTGTTCACGGCCCACAGCATCCCGATGTCGATGGCCGACACGTCGAAATACACCGTTCAGCTTCAGGAGTCGTGCCGGCTCGTCGCCGAACAGGCGGGCGTAGCCGACTGGAAGCTCGTGTATCAAAGCCGGAGCGGCCCACCGACGCAGCCCTGGCTCGAGCCCGACATCTGCGACGAGGTGAGACAGCAGCACGCCGCTGGCCGAGACAAGATCGTGATCGCCCCGATCGGATTCATCTCCGACCACATGGAGGTGCTCTACGACCTCGACACGGAGGCGGTCGATCTGTGCCGGGAACTGGGCGTGGAGATGGCGCGGGCCGCCACGGTCGGCACGGCGCCCGAGTTCGTGTCGGCCGTCCGCGAGCTGATCGCCGAGCGGGCCTGGGAGCTGCCCGACCGGATCGCGATCGGCTGCATGCCGGCCAACCATGATGTCTGCCCGCTCGACTGCTGCCCCGCCCCGCAGCGGCCCGCCGGTAGCGGCCGGCCCGGGGGGCCGCCTGCTGCCAGTGGACGCCCCGCCGGCGGTGGCCGGCCTGCCTGACGGGATCCCCCCATGCCGTCGGTCCGCTTCGACACCGCCGCGAGCCCCGAGCACGCCAGGGAGTGCGTGGCCCTTGTCCACGGCTTCCTGGCCAACAAGCTGCTCCTGGGCACACTCGCCCGACGACTACGGCGGCGGGGATACCTGACCGACGCCTGGGGCTACTGGAACATGCAGTGCTCGCTGCTCGTGCACGCCGAGCGATTCGCCCAGGAGCTTGCCGGGCTCGACGCCGACCCGCGGATCGGCACGATTCACCTCGTGGGCCACAGCATGGGGGGCATCATCGGCCGGGCCGCGCTGGACAAGTACCGGCCGACGAAGCTCGGCCGGTTCGTGATGCTCGCCCCGCCCAACCGGGGCTCGTTCGTGGCCACCGCCACGCGGAACACCTTCGGCCGGCTGCTTAAGCCAGTGGCCGAGCTTTCGACCGACCCCGAGAGCCTGGTCAACCGCCTGCCGATGCCGGCCGGCGTGGACGTGGGCGTGATCGCTGCCGAGCATGACGCGCTCGTCACCGAAGAGAGCACGCATCCCGACGCCCCGCACGCGCACGTCACGCTGCCCACCTGGCATACGGGGCTGTTGTTTCGCCCCGAGACCGCCGACCTCGGGGCGGCCTTCCTGGCGACGGGCG
>CAMCPF010000327.1 GCA_945876515.1 Candidatus Kuenenia stuttgartensis | reverse complement strand
GGGCCCCCGCCGTCTCGGAGCCGGGATCCGATCCGCCCGCGGGCGTGGAGGCGGCCGCCGCGCCCGCTGAGTCACTCGACCGCTGGACGCACTTTCACGACGCGATCGCGTCGCTGCCCGGGGAACTCCGCGAGGTGTTTCACCTCGTCTGGTACCTCGGTGCCGATCAGCAGTCGATCGCGCAGCTGCTCGACTGCTCCGAGCGGACCGTGAAGTCCCGCTGGCGCGAGGCCCGGGAAGCGGTGCGGACGGCGCTCGACGGGAAGCCGCTGGACTGAGGCTGGCCGCCGATTCAGGCGGTCGTCCGCCGCAGGGCGGGCACACCCTCAGCCGCCGTCGGGTGCCTCGTCGTCCGCCGCCAGCTGCCGGAGGATGGCGATGGCCTCGTCGAGCGATGGCGCGGCCAGCCCGCGTTGTCGTCCACGGCGGTCGGCCTCGCCCAACAGCAGGGCGTCGAGGAAGTCGGGGTGGGACTCGAGCCGCTTTCGCGCCCGATGGCCGAGCGTCCCGTCCGCGTAGGCCCGCGCCGCCGGCAGCGACTCGACCAGCCAGCGGGTGCGGGGCGTGAGCAGGTCGCCGACGGCCTCGAGCGTGGCGGCCACGGGATCGCGGCGATCGATCGCCAGGCCGACGTCGTGGACAAGCGCCCCGGTCAGCAGTTCTTCGTCGAACGGCCGCTCCGCGTGCACCAGCCCGAACACCTGCAGCGAGTGCTCGAGCGCGTCGCCCTCGGGGTGCCGCGTCGGATCCTGGCGGACCGTCGCCAGCACCGCCACGCAGGCGGCCAGGGCATCGAACCGGTCGCCGAGCAGATGGGCGAGCGAACCCGTGGCGTCGAGCCGACGGTGGACCTCGTCGCGTACCTCGTCCGCCGCCGGCAGCTGGTCTGCCGGCACCCAGTCGCGGGCCACCCGCCGCGCGGCGCGGAACACCGCGCGGCGGGAGTCGCTGCCCCGCGTGACGCCGCTCGCTGCCTCACCGGTGATCCGGCGGCGGAGGCGGGCGGCGGCCAGGTCGTCCGCCGGCTCTGGCAGAGGCCCGGCAGGATCGGCCCCAGGCTTCGTCATGGCTGCGGCGGCGCCGGATCAGCACCACGGGCAGCGGGACGCCAGCGGATCTTCCGCAGCTCCGCCGTGGTCGCGTAGGTCGCTATGCCGAGAGGCTGTGAAGGCACGACCTCTTCGCGAACGGAGATCTCGTGGCCGTCCAGCGGCTGATCGATGATCTGCTCCCCGTCGAGCAGGCAGACGATCCGGTCGGGCGTGACCCGGACGCGAATGTCGTACCAGCGGTCTTCGGTGAACGAAACCACCTTGGTGGTGGCGTTGTTGGCGGCGTCCTCCCCGTCGATGCTCGAGAGGCCGACGACGCCGCCACCCCAGCCGCCTACGATCAGGCTGCAGTGCGACTCACCGACCGGGAAGGTGAGACCGCAGAAGAAGTCGCTGCCCTCGACCCGACGGGCCTCCAGGGCCAGCTCGAAGTTCTGCTTGGGAAACTCCCCCTTCCAGGTCACGCCGCTCAGGTCGGCCCCCATCGCGATCCGCAGCACGCCCTCCGCGGCCGTCACCTCACCCTCGCCGCCGAAGGGGGTCGGCTTCCACTGGCCCAGTTCCTTGCCGTCGAACAGCGGCCGCCAGTCGGCGAGCGGCTCCCCGGCGCTGGCGGCATTGGGAGCTACGGCCGCAGGCAGTAGCGTGAGTCCCAGCATGAGCAGGAGGGCGATCCGGTGGGGACGCGGCGAAAGAAAGAATGGCATGGGGGAGTGACCCGGTGGGAACGAATGGAAGCCGTGAGCACGCTCAGGGGCCGGCGGGAATGTCGAGGCCGAGCTCGAGTGCGATCTCGTCGGCACGGCTGGCATACTTGGAACCCGCGCCGAGTTGCCGCACCATGCCCACCATCTGGGCCAGCTGCTGCTTGACCTGGGGCGGGATCTTCTTGACGGCATCGAGGCTGGCCACCTTCGGCCCCGGCTGTCGCCCGTAGCCACCGGCGCGCGGCGCGGTGGCCTGCGCGAGCGCCTGAGCGCGTACCGCCTCGAGCTGGGCGGCGATCTGGGCGGCCTGCAGGCCGGCGGTGAACTGCTTGTCACGCTTCCACTCCCGCTGCATCTCCATAGCGCGGTTGCCCGTCTCGTTGCCGCGAAAGGCCGTCGCTAGCCGCTGCAGCAGGGCCGCCGCCTCGTAGGCATCGACGCCCTTCAGCTCTTCGGCCTTGGCCATCATGCTAGCGGCGTGCGTCTCGAGGCACTCGAGCACGAACTTCGCCTCCTCCGCCGTGGGCGCGTCGGCCGACTCCGAAAACTCCGTCGCCTTGCGGAGCACCGCGCCGAACTTCGACTCGTCTCGAAGCATCTTCTCGAGGGCCGGCAGCTTCTCGAGGTGACGGCCCGCGAGCACCAGTGGGGGCGCGGCTCGAACGGCGGCCGCGGCCTTGTCGGCGACCTCGAGCACCGTGCCGCGGGCGATGCACGCGCCGGTGTGATCGAAGACCGCCGCGTGAGGCAACGCCGGCGGATCGAGCCCCTTGATGGAGGCTTTGAGCACCGTGGGGAAGCTGGCGTTGGCCTTGTCCATGGCCTGTCGCACCTCCGCCGGGCCGCCCGTCTTCACGTGGGCGCCGACCACGAGCAGGCCCGCGGGCCCCAGCGAGCGGTGCAGCTGTTCGAGGAGGGGCAGGCTGGCGGTGGATTCCTTCTCCTCGTTGTTCCAGAACTCGATGACCACGACGCGGTGCTTCAGCGAGTCGGCGGTGAGCGTCTCGCCCGTGGCCCGCTCACCGATCGTGACGTCGGCCAGTGTGAAGGTGAGGGGGAGCGCCGCGGGCTCGGCGACTGCCGGGTCGGCGGCGACGGCTGCGGCGGTGGAGAAGGAGAGGGCGGTCAGCCCCGCCAGGGCGACGGCCCGCATGGCGGCAGCGAGGGACGCGGTGGCGAACATGCATCCGGCGGCGAGGCCGCTGCTCGTGGGTGGTGGTCGGCCCCGATGGCGATGGCTGCCGACGAAATCGTGCCGCTCCAACCGCCTTCATCGTACCGCCAGCCGCAGCCAGCCCGCCAGAGGCGTCGCGGGGCCGGTCGGGCCGGGCAGACCGCGGGCTTGACAAAGGAGTGAACACATGTTCACATCCTGGGCGTGGCGGCCGCTTGCCACGGCCGAGCCGTGGCCGGAGCGTCCGCATCGGAGGCCAATCACCATGCTCGCCCGCCTGCAGACCTTCTCCCTGTTCGGAATCGATGCGATTCCCGTCGATGTCGAGGTTGACGTGTCTTCCGGCGCGCTGCCGGCCACCGTGCTCGTGGGCATGCCCGACACCGCGATCCGGGAGAGCACGCACCGCGTCGCTCGGGCGATGGTCAACTCGGGCTTCAACCGGCCCAACGATCGGATCGTGGTCAACCTCGCTCCGGCCGAGTTGCCCAAGCAGGCGGCGACCTTCGACCTGCCGATCACGCTCGGCATCTTGGCGGGCAGCGGACAGTTCGCTCCGGAGCGGCTCGAGGAATACGCCGTCGTGGGCGAGCTGTCGCTCGAGGGATCGACGCGGCCCGCCCGCGGCGCGCTCTCGATCGCGATCGCTGCGGCGAGGCAGCGACAGGAGCGGCCGCTGCGGGGAATCGTCGTGCCGGCGGCGAGCGCCACCGAGGCCGCCGTGGTGGAAGACATCGAGGTCATTCCCGTCTCGTGCTTGGCCGAGGCGGTGCAGTTTTTTGCCGGCGAGCTCGAGATCCCGCCGGCCCCGCCACGGGTGGCGGAGTGGTTCGACCGCTACGCGGCCTACGACGTGGACTTCGCCGACGTGCGCGGGCAGGAGGCCGCGAAGCGGGCGATTTGCGTGGCCGCCGCCGGCGGTCACAACTGCCTGATGGTCGGGCCGCCCGGGGGTGGCAAGACGATGCTCGCCAAGCGGGTCCCAACGATCCTGCCCCAGCTCTCGGCCGCCGAGTCGATCGAGACCACGCGGAT
>CAMCPF010000326.1 GCA_945876515.1 Candidatus Kuenenia stuttgartensis | reverse complement strand
AACGCTTCCACGAGCGCGGCGTGGCGGCCGTTCCACTTCCAGAGGTGGCAGTCGCGGCGGTCGGCCGCGCCGGCACCGGCAAGCCCCGCCCGGTGGAGCCAGTACGCCTCGTTGGGCCCGAGCGGGTGCCGCGCAAACTCTGCATGCCTCGCGCGGGGCACGCTGGTCTTCACCCAGTTCCAGAGGTTGACGTGCTGCAGGTGTACGTCGTCGGGGTGGCGGATGCACCAGAGTCGGTACTCGAGTTCCGTCACCGCCACCGCTCGCTCGGCGAGGTCGCGGGCCGGCAGGCTCCCGGTCGCAAACTGCTCCTCGGCGACTGTGATCCCGACCGCCGAGGTCGTGATCACGACCACCGGATCCGGGTCGCCGTCTGGAGCGCCCGCCCGCCGGGCCTCGAGCATCTGCTCCCACCCGGCCAGCACGGTGGCGAGGTGCGCGGCGAGGATCATCCGCTCGGCCGCCCGGGCTGCCGCCTGCTCGGGCTCGGCGAGCGGCCTGCGGACACGGTGCTCCGCAGCAAAGTCGCGGAGGCCCTCGAGCCAAGTCCGGGTGGTTGCGAGCATGGAGACACCGCCTTCCTCCATCGTATGCTGCCACCCATGGCCACTGGAGAAAAGCCCGCCGCGATCGTCGTCATGGGGGTCAGCGGCTCGGGCAAGACGGAGATCGGTCGCCAACTCGCCGAGCGGCTGGGCTGGGAGTTCCGAGATGCCGACGAGTTTCATCCAGCCGAGAACGTTGCCAAGATGCGGGCCGGCACCGCGCTCGATGACGCGGATCGCGAGCCCTGGCTGGCCGCGCTGGCGGGGATCCTTGCCAAGGCAACCGCAGGCGGACCGCCGCTGGTGCTGGCCTGCTCCGCCCTCAAACGTGGCCACCGCTCGCGGTTGGGCTTGCCGCAGCCTCGCGTGAGGCTTGTTCAACTGGATGGCCCGCCCGAGCTGATCCGCAAACGAATCGAGCAGCGGACGGGCCATTTCATGCCCGCCACGCTGCTCGACAGTCAGCTCTCGACGCTCGAGCGGCCCGGCCCGGGTGGGAACGCGATCGTGGTCGACGTCTCACCCGAGCCGGACGCGATCGTCCGACGTGTCATGGCGGCCCTTGGGCTGCCCTGAGCATCGGCGTTCGGCTTACCGACCCATCCGCTGACGCAGCCACTCGTTCTTGCGGCGCTCCAGCTCGATGAGCTTGGCGACAGGACCCTGGCGGCCGCTCGCCTCGGGGCGGGCGGGACGGGCCTGGTTGGCAGACGCGGTGGAGGCGACGACGAGCGACGTGACGACGGCGATGAGAAGCATGAGACGGTGCATGAACAGCACTCCGAAGGCGGGGGGAAGCGAACCGAGACGAGGCGACCGCCCGAGGGCGACCGCGAGAGAGGGAATCGACGAGAGCGGCAACCCTTCTTCAACGTCGCGGTGGCCTGCCGCACCGTCATCACCGCCGGCACGACGCGGTCTCGGCCCCTGGAAAACACGCCTGTTCGAGGGAAAGCTGACTTGACGCGCCGCGGATCGCGCGCCTGCGCGGCTCAGCCGAGCGGGTCTTCGGGCCAGGCATGCTTCGGGTAGCGGCGGCGGAGCTCCTTGCGGACCTGCGGGTACGTGCGCTGCCAGAAGCCGGCCAGGTCGTCGGTCACCTGCTGGGGTCGCTGGTTGGGTGCGAGCAGGTGGAGAAGCACCGGGAGGCGGCCGCCGGCCACCCGGGGCGTCTCCGGGACGCCGAGCAGGTCCTGGATCCGCGCGGCGAGCACCGGAGCCTTGCCCGGCTCGTAGGCGAGCCGGTGCCGCCGTCCCTTGAGCTCGATGTGGGTCGGCGCGAGTCGGTCGATCGCGGCGACTCGCTCGTGGCCCACGCGGGCCTGCAGGGGGCTGAGCCAGTCGGCGGCGGCGAGCTCGGCGAAGGATCGCAGGCCTTGCGAGAGGTCGGCAAGGAGCGTGACCAGCGCTGTATCGTCGAGCGGCGGAAGGCCGAGGTCGGGTAGGGCTACGGCCAGCCAGCGGGCGCGGGCCAGGAACGAACCGGCTGCCGAATCGGCCGCGGGGGCGATCCGGGCGAGGTCGGCCGCCGCCTCGCGGGCAAGAATCTTGGCGGCCGCGGCCGGGTCGGTGATCGCGGCCGGAGTCTCCTCGAGCACGAGGTCGAGCCAGGCCGTCCGCCGCCGCGCCTCCACCTGTTTCCGCGACGGATGCCACAGCAGCTCGTCGCGGGTCGTCAGGTTGGCCAAGGCGGCGGGCCCCTCGTCGAGCCAGGCCCGGTCTACGGCGGAGGCGAGCCGCACGTCGGCCTCGCCGCCGGCGTCTTGCAGATCGATCGCGACAAACAACGGCTCCCCGCGGATCCGGGAGCCCCGCAGCCGCACGCCTCGGCCTCCCACGAGGGTGCCCCGGTCCTGCGAGCCGGGCCGCTGGCAGGCCAGACGGTCAGGAAACGCGTCGAGCAGGGCCCGCCTCGTGGCCGTGGCGGGATCGGCGGTGCGGGGGGCGAGCGTCACGTCCACGAGCCGATAGAGCTGCTCCGCGGCCCGCAGCACGCTCTGCGCGCCGGCCGGATGGGGATCGAGTGCCGGATCGTCGAGGCGTCGGCCGGCGTGAAAGAGCTCGAGCGCCAGCACGCGATCGACCACGTCGGACCGCGTGCGCACGGCGTGGCGGTCGCGCGGGCCGCCGTCGCGCGGGGTGCGAAACGGGTCACGCTCCGAGAGCAGCGCCGCGGCGATCGACGCCTCCCGCAGCACGCCATGCTCTGCCCCGGCAAGGAGCAGCCGCGCCAGCCGCGGATGGGCCGGCAGCCCGGCGAGGCGGCGGCCGAGCGGCGTGACACTGCCGCGGCCAGCCTCATCGACGGCGATCGCCCCGAGCCGCTGCAAGAGCGTGGTCGCCCGCTCGACCGCCTCGGGGGGCGGCTGATCGAGCCAGGCAAAATCATCCGCGTCGCCGATCGCCAGCAGCTGCAGCAGCGGCCCCGACAGGTCTTCCCGCAGCACCTCGGGCGGCTCAGCGGCCGGGCGATGATGGTGGCCCGCCTCGTCCCACAGCCGCCAGCAGATGCCGGGCTCCGTGCGACCCGCGCGGCCGGCCCGCTGATCGGCCGCGGCCTTCGAGATCGGCACGAGTTCGAGCCGCGGCAGGCCGGCGGCGGGTGAGACCCGTGATTGCCGGGCGAGCCCCGAATCAATCACGGCCGTGACGCCGGGGATCGTGAGCGAGGTCTCGGCCACGTTGGTGGCGAGGATCACCTTCCGCCGGCCGAGGTCGTCGAGCACGCGGTCCTGGGCCTCGGGCGGCAGGTCGCCGTAGAGCGGCAGCACGACGTGCCCCTGCCGCTCGACGAAATGCGCGATGGCTTCCTGGCAACGGCGGATCTCGCCCACTCCGGGCAGGAAACCGAGCACGTGCCCACTCGTTGCCTTGAGGGCCGCCGGCACCGTCTCGGCCATGAGCACCTCGAGGTCGCGGCGGTCGCCGTGGCGAAGATAGCGCGTATCAACGGGAAACATCCGTCCCTCGGCATGAATCACGGGGCACGCCGTTGCCTCCGCTCCGCCCCGCTCCCCTGCCCCGCCCCCCTGCCCCGCCCCGAGCAGCCGGGCCACGGGGTCGGCGGCAAGCGTGGCGCTCATCACGACCACGCGGAGATCGGGCCGCACGGTCTGCCGCAACCGCACGAGCAGCCCGAGCACGAGATCCATCTCCAGGCTGCGCTCGTGAAACTCGTCGAGCACGACCGCGGCGATGCCGGGGAGCGTGACATCGGCGACGAGCCGGCGGAGCATGATCCCAGTGGTCTCGACGATGAGCCGGGTGTCGCGGCTGACCTTGGAGTCGAACCGCACCTGGTAGCCCACCTCGCCGCCGAGGGCCGAGTCCCGCAGCCGCGCGATCCGATGGGCCACGGCCCGGGCGGCCAGCCGCCGCGGCTGCAGGAGCACCACCAGCTCGGAAGCCGCCACGTCGTCGAGCACGGCCGCA
>CAMCPF010000325.1 GCA_945876515.1 Candidatus Kuenenia stuttgartensis | reverse complement strand
CAGCGGCTTCTCGACGAGCACATGATGGCCGGCGGCGAGAGCCGCGGCCGCCTGCTCGAAGTGACAGGCCGGCGGCGTGGCGATGTAGACGAGGTCGAGGGCCGGGTGGGCGAGCACCTCGGCGGGAGCTCGCACCGCGGCGTCGAGTTCCGCGGCGGCCTGCTCGGCCGCAGCCGGATTCACGTCGGCCACCAGCTCGATGCTCACGCCGGGCAGCGTGCGGTATTGGCCGACCGCGAACCGGGCGAAGCCGCCGCACCCGACGAGGCCCACCCGGAGCACGGTCGGCGCTGCTGCGGGCAAGGTCGCGGCCTCCACGAGCGTCGCGGAGTGGCCGGCCGTCTCGGGCGCGGTGGGGGCAACCAGGATTTCCAGCGGCATGACGCAGCCTCCAAGGGGGCACGCGTCCATGCCGACAACGAACGGGATCACGGAACCCTACGCAGCCGCGGGCGAAAAGGGTACCGCGGATCAACCGTTAGGCCATCGGGAGGCGGACTGCCGCCACCGCGGCCCGCAGTTCCTTGGGGAGGGGAAAATACACCTCCTCCTCGCGGATCGTCCGTTCCTCGACCTCTGCGGCATACCGATCCCGGAGCCAGCGGACACAGTCCTGCACCACGCTCTCGGGGGCACTGGCCCCCGCCGTGATCACCACGGTCTCGTCGCCCGAGAACCAGGCCGAATCGATCTCGTCGGCGCCGTCGATCAGGTGGGCTGCGATGCCGTTCTCGCGAGCCAGTTCTGCCAGCCGCTGGCTGTTGGAACTGTTCTGGCTGCCGAGCACGAGCACGATGTCGGCCCCCTCCGAGAGGAGCCGCACCGCCTCCTGGCGGTTCTGCGTGGCGTAGCAGATGTCGTCCTTCGGCGGCCCGACGATCTGAGGAAACCGGTCCTTGAGCCGGGCGATGATCCGCGAGGCGTCGTCGACCGAGAGCGTGGTCTGGGTCAGGTAGGCGAGCTTGTCGGCGGGCCCGAACGCGAGCGAGGCCACCTGCTCGGCCGTTTCCACCAGCGTGAAGGCGTCGGGCGCCTGGCCGATCGTGCCGATCACCTCGTCGTGCCCCTCGTGCCCGATGAGCATGATTCGGTAGCCCTGCTTGGCATACTTGATCGCCTCGAGGTGCACCTTCGTGACCAGCGGGCAGGTGGCGTCGATGGCGTTGAGCTTCCGCTCAGCGGCGACGCGGCGGACCTCCGGCGCTACGCCGTGGGCCGAGAATAGGAGCACGGCGCCCTCGGGCACCTCCTCCACGCGGTCCACGAACACGGCCCCTTCCCGGACGAACCGGTCCACCACGTGCTTGTTGTGGACGATTTCATGAAACACGTAGATCGGCGTGCCGTAGAGCCGGATCGCCGTCTCGAGCGTCTCGATCGCCATGTTGACCCCCGCGCAAAAACCGCGGGGGCTGGCCAGCAGGATCTTCATGCGTGACGGTCGCGGGGCGGCGGCGGGGATTCCAGGCGGTAGGCTACACCGCTCCGCCTCGCATGGTACGGAACCGCCAGAAGCCTGACCAGCATGAGCACCAGTTCCGCCCCCGCCGCCCGCCGCGATCCGGCCGCCTGGGATCTCGCGTTGCTGCCCCCGGACGCCGACCCGGTCGCGGCCCGCCGGTTCTGTCGAGCGGTGGCCGCGGCCCACTACGAAAACTTCACCGTGGCGACGATGCTCGTGCCGCGGCGGCTGCGGCAGCACCTCGCCACCATCTACACCTTTGCCCGCTGGGCCGATGACCTGGCCGACGAGGCGACCTCGCCGGCGGCTGCGACGGCGGCGCTCGCCGACTGGCGGGGCGGCCTCGAGGCCTGCTTCGCCGGCCGGCCGCGGCATCCCGTCTACGTGGCCCTGGCGGAGACCGTGCGCGAGCGCGGGCTCACGATCGAACCGTTCGCCGATCTGCTCGATGCTTTCCAGCAGGATCAGGTGAAGACGCGGTATGCGACGCGAGCCGAGCTGCTCGACTATTGCCGTCGGTCGGCAGATCCCGTGGGCCGGATCGTGCTGGCGCTTGAGGGCTGCCGTGATGCCGAACTCGTGCGGATGTCGGACTCCATCTGCACCGGGCTGCAGCTCGTGAACTTCTGGCAGGATATCACCCGCGATCGGCTGGCCGGCCGGATCTACTTGCCCGAGGACGACATGGCCCGTCATGGCGTCGATGAAGCGATGCTGGCCGAGATGCCCGCCGAGTCGGCCGTGCGGTCGCTCCTCGAGGACGAGGTGGCTTGGGCGCGGGAGTGCTTCGCGGCCGGCGCGCGGCTGCCCGCGGTCGCGCCCTCCGCGCTGCGGCCGGCGATCACGATGTTTCTGGCCGGTGGCCTGGCCGTGGCCAATGCGATCGAAGCCGCCGGCTACGACACGCTCTCCCGGCGGCCGACGGTGGGCCGCCTGACCAAGCTCCGGCTGGCCGGGCGGGCGCTGGTCGCCGCCGTGGCCGCCCGGCTGGGAGGGCGGTCATGACGAGCCTGGCCGCCGATCATGCCGCCTGCGAGGCCGCGCTGCGGGTGGCCGGCTCGAGTTTCGCCCTGCCGATCCGGCTTTTGCCCTCAGCCAAGCGGCGGGGTACCACGGCCCTGTACGCCTTTTGCCGCCGGGCGGACGACATCGTGGATGACGCAAGCGACTCCGCCGCCGCCCGGCGCGGGCTCGACGCCTTCGAGGCTGCCACGACCGCGGCCCTCGCAGGCGAGGGGAGCGACGACCCGGTGCTGCGGGCGCTCGCCGACACGGTGCGGCGGTTTGCGGTTCCGCCTGAGACGATTCACGACATCCTCGCCGGCGTACGGATGGATCTCGACCAGGATTCCTATCCGACCCTGGCTGACCTCGACGGCTACTGCCGGCGGGTCGCCACGGCCGTCGGCGTCGCCGCCATCCACATCTGGGGCTTCCTCGATCGCGAGGCAGTCGAGCGGTCCGACGACTGCGGCCTCGCCTTTCAATACACGAATATCCTCAGAGACATCCCCGAGGATCTCGGCCGCGGGCGGGTCTACCTGCCGGCGGAGGATCTGGCCGCCTGCGGCTGCACCGCCGACGAGCTGCGGGCCGGCACGCTCCACGCCGGGTTCGACCGGCTGGCTGAACGGCTCGTGGCCCGGGCGGAGGAGCGCTTCACGCGGGCCGCGGCCCTCGACCGGATGCTCTCCACCGACGGGCGGCTGGCCTTCCGGGCGATGTTCGGCGTCTACCGCGCGCTCCTGCACGCGGTGAAGCGGGCGGGCCGCGGCATCTTCATCCGGCGGGTAAAGCCGGCGAAGCCGCGGCTGCTGGCGGCGGCCGCCTTGACCCTGGTCCTAGGGCCGCGGTCAGTGCGGCCGTCGGCCGTAACCCATGGGGCTGTTCGGCGACGGGTCGGGCAGTCACAACAAGACCGATGAACGAACCGCAATCAGCCCGTGTCACCGCCCCCCGGATCGCGATCGTCGGCGGCGGGCTCGCAGGCCTCGCTGCCGCGGCGGCGCTCGTCGGCTCGGGGGCGCGGGTCACCATCCTCGAGGCCCGTCGCCGCGCCGGGGGCCGGGCCGCCTCGTTCGAGGATCCGGTCGCCGGCGGACTCGTCGATGCCTGCCAGCACGTGGCGATGGGCTGCTGCACGAACTTCATCGACCTCTGCCGCGAAGCGGGCTTGGCCGACGCCCTGCGCCGCGATCGCACGCTCTGGTTCATCGGCCCCGACGATCGCCGCGCGGCCTGCACGCCCACGCGGCTGCTGCCGGCGCCGCTCCACCTGGCACCGCTGCTCTTCGGGATGCGACACTTCACGCTCCGGGAGAAGGCTGCCCTCGGCCTCGGGATGCTGCGGCTGGCCCGCTGGCGACCCGGGCCCGACTCCGCGCGGCCGACGGCGCTCGAGTGGCTCCACGGGATCGGTCAGCCCGACGCCGTGATCAGGCTCTTCTGGCAGCCGGTGATCGAAAGCGCGCTCGGCGAGTCGATCGACCTGGTGGACGTGGCCGCAGCCCGCAAAGTGGCCGTTGACGGGTTCTTGGCGCACCGGGAGGCGGCCGACCTGTTCGTGCCGACGGTGCCGCTCGGAACGCTGTACGGTG
>CAMCPF010000324.1 GCA_945876515.1 Candidatus Kuenenia stuttgartensis | reverse complement strand
AGCGCCACGCCCACGGCACCGGCCGCGAGCCCGAGTGCGCGGACGAGGTACTGGAGGCCGAGCCCGCCGGCCCCGCGACCGCGATGCCCCGCCCAGTGCCGCCGGCCGATCAGCACCATCGCCAGGTAGAGGCAGACGGCCACGATCCCGAGGAAGTAGGCGATCGACGAGAGGCTGATGACGCCCCGGCCGAAGTCGGCGAAATGCTCCGCCAAGCTCCACGACCGCACCCAGGAGGCCGCCCCGGGGCTCATCACCGCCCCGGCCCGATCGGCGAGCGCGAGCGGCGCGTTGAACAGCACCCCGAGCACGAACCCGACCGTCAGGTTGCTCGTCAGGAAGCTGGCCACCATGCCCACCGCCAGCATCGCCAGGCCGGTGAACCAGTAGCCCAGATAGTTGGCGAGAAACAGGCCCGAGTCGGGCGTGCCCCAGAGCAGGAGGATGATCAGATTGCAGACGCAGGAGAACATCAGCGCGGCGGTGAAGATTCCCACGGCGGCCAGATACTTCCCCACCACCACCTCCAGGTCGCTGGCGGGAATGGTCAGGAGCAGCTCGTCCGTCCCCTGCCGCCGCTCGTCGGCCCAGACGCTCATCGTGATCGCCGGCACGAACACCAGCAGGATGAAGGGCAGGTAGCGGTTGAGCTGGTCGAGGTTGGCGAGGTTGGAGTTGAAGAACTCGGGGGGCCAGAAGGCCGCGAGCGACCCCAGCAGTACGAACACGCAGATGAAGACGTAGCCGGTGGGGTTCGAGAAGTAGGCGACGAAGTTTCGCTTGAAGACGGCGTCGAGGACGTGCCATTTCATCGCTGTCGATTCCTTTGGCGGGTGGGAGCGGCGGCCTCTCCGTGGCGACCGCCGCGGCGGAAGGCGGGGCCGTCAGGCCGAGCGGGTGAGTTCGTGAAAGCGTTCGTCGAGCCCGCGGCCGTCCCGGCGGAGTTCCCCGGGCGTGCCGTCGAATCGCAGGCGGCCGTCGGAGATGAGGATCACGCGGTCGGCCATCGCCTCCACTTCCTGGAGAATGTGGGTGGAGAGCAGGATCGTCTTGCGCTGGCCGAGCTTGCGGATCGTCTCCCGCATCTCACGGATCTGATTGGGATCGAGGCCACTGGTGGGCTCGTCGAGAATCAGCACGTCGGGCTCGTGCAGCAAGACCTGGGCCATGCCGACCCGCTGGCGATATCCCTTGGAGAGCTTGCCGATCGCCTTGCCGATCACGCTCCCGAGCTCGCACTGCTTCACGACCGCCTCGATCCGCTCCCGCTTCCGGCTGCCGGACAGGCCGCGGGCGTCGGCGAAGAACTCGAGCAGGCTGCGGGGCGTCATGTCGGGATAGAGCGGGCCGTTCTCGGGCAGGTAGCCGAGCCGCTCGGCCCCGGCCAGCCGGTCGGTGGCCATGTCGTGGCCGGCGATCAGGGCCCGGCCCTCCGACGGGGCCAGGTAGCCCGTCAGGATCTTCATGGTCGTGCTCTTCCCCGCCCCGTTGGGGCCGAGGAAGGCGACGATCTCCCCGCGCGGGATGCGGAAGGAGACGTCCTTGATGGCGATGAAGTCGCCGTAGAACTTGGAGAGGCCGTCGGCCTCGATCATGGCCTCGGGGGCGGAATCCTTGCCGGATACGGTCATGGAGTCTCGCGGGTGGCGGGATGACGGGGGGCGGAAACACCGGCATTGTTCCCCGATCCCGCCAGGTCGGCAATCCCCGCCGGGCGACCGGGGACGAAAGCCCCCGTCAGCCGGCCCCGGCCAGCCGCTCGACCCGCGGGCCGGGCTCGCCGCGGCGCCAGGCGACGTGGGCCAGCCAGGCGGCGGACGGCTCCGGGCAGTCGGCGCGGAAGTGGACGCCGCGGGTCTCCTCGCGGGCCAGGGCCGAGGCGATCATCAGCCGGGCCACCTGGAGCATGTTCTGCAGCTGCCAGCCCTGCGGGTCGGCAAACTGCCGCGGCAGCACGTAGCGGCACCAGCCCTCGACCGTCTCGAGCGCCTCGGCGAGTTCGGCGCCCCGCCGCTCGACGCCCACCTGCCGCCACATCAGCGACTGGAGTGAGTTGCGGATGTCGGCCAGGTCGAGCGCCGTCCCCTCGCTGCCGTTCTCTTCGACCCGCGGGTTGGCGATCGGCGGCACCCGAAACGCGTCGCCGTCGGGCTCCTCGGCGAGCAATTCGGCGGCTGCGGCCGCGCCGGCGCGGGCTCCGTAAACGAGGCCCTCGAGCAGGCTGTTGCTGGCCAGCCGGTTGGCGCCGTGCAGGCCGCTCGAGGTGACCTCGCCGGCCGCGAACAGCCCCGGCACGTCGGTCCTTCCCTCGGCATCGACCGTCACGCCGCCGATCATGTAGTGGGCGCCGGGGCGGACCGGGATCCGGTCACGGGCGAGATCGAGGCCAAACTTGCGGCAGGTCTCGGCCATGCCCGGAAACTTCCGCCGCACGTCGTCGGCGTCGAGGTGCGAGAGGTCGAGGTAGACGTTGGCATGGTGGGTGCGCCGCATCACGACGGTGATCGCCCGCGAGACCACGTCGCGGGGCGCGAGCTCCGCCCGCTCGTCGAACTCGGGCATGAACCGCCGGCCCTCGCGGTCCACGAGCCTGGCCCCCGCGCCCCGCACCGCCTCGGTGATCAGGCTGCGGGCCCCGCCGGCGATGTAGAGCACCGTAGGGTGAAACTGCATGAACTCCATGTCGCGGACCTCGGCCCCGGCCCGCCAGGCGAGCGCCAGCCCGTCGCCGCTCGCGCCGGGCGGGTTGGTCGACTCGCGATAGAGTTGGCCAGCCCCGCCGGTGGCGAGGATCGTGCGCCGGGCCCAGACGAGCGTCTTCCCATGCGCCGGATTCCAGACGAGGGCCCCGCGGCAGCCGCGAGCGTCAGTGACGAGATCGATCGTGAAGGTGTCGGGCCAGACCTCGAGGTTCTCGAGCCCCCGGGTCCGCTCGATCACGGCCCGCATCACCTCGCGGCCGGTCGCGTCGCCGAGGGCGTGCACGATCCGGTGGTGACTGTGGCCCCCTTCCCGGCCGAGTTCAAGGCCGCCGTCACGCTCGTCGAAGCGAGTCCCCCACGCGATCAGCTCGCCGATCCGGGCCGGCGCCTCGCGCACGACCGAATCGACGACCGCCTCATGACAGAGGCCGGCCCCGGCGACGAGCGTGTCGGCGACGTGGTTGTCGAACCGGTCCTCGGGATCGACGACGCCGGCGATGCCCCCCTGGGCCCACTGGCTCGACGAGCCACGGAGGTCGTCCTTGGTGATCACGGTCACGGAAAGCCGCGGGTCGATCGCGAGCGCGGCCCGCAGGCCCGCCAGGCCGCCGCCGAGGATCAGCACGTCGGTGAAGCAGTGCGGCACCCGCTTGGGTCCGAACGCCACCAGATACCTCGGCCCCTCGACGCCGTCGGTCATGGGCCGCTCGTGCCCTGCATGAAGGCCTTGAACTGCTCGCGGTAGTCACTTGGCGGCCGGCTTCGACGGCCCTCCGCCTGGCCTCCCTTGACGTCGCTTGGCACGTCGCGAGACGCCCGCACGCCCTCTGTGCGCAGCCCCAGGCTGCGGACGGCCCGCTCATATTCCGCCCGTTCGCCGGGATCGGCGCTCCCTGCGAGCCGCTGCATTGCCTGCCAGCGGTCGAGGAAGGCCCGCGCCTGCTCGGGCGTCCAGCCCAGCTCGTCGAGCACGTCTTGCCGACCCTGAGCGAGCGAGTTGCGGAGATGCTCGACCGCGAGGTTCGCCGCGTTGCGGGCGTGGTCGAGATTCTGCCGGCCCCACTCCATTTCCTGCCGCTCAAGCGCCGGCGGCTCACCACCATTGCCTTGCTCAGCCGGACCCCCAGCGGCACCACCGAGGCCCACCTGACCTTCGGCAGCGGGAGCTGCTCCGGGCTGCCCGGCCTCACCGGCCGGCTGTCCCTGACCCGGTTGACCCTGACCCGGTTGACCCTGACCCGGTTGACCCTGACCCCGTTGACCCTGACCCCGTTGATCCTGACCCGGTTGACCCTGACCCGGTTGACCCTGACCCGGCTGACCCTGACCCGGCTGACCCTGACCCGGCTGACCCTGACCCG
>CAMCPF010000323.1 GCA_945876515.1 Candidatus Kuenenia stuttgartensis | reverse complement strand
TCACATTGCGGCCGGTCGGGCCCATGGTCACGGCGACGGCGCCGGCGAGCTTCTCAACGCCCTTGAGCAGCTTGGCGCGGGCGCTGTCGTCGAACATCAGTTGCTTGGGCACAGGTCGATCTCCGGTTGAAAACGATTGGGGGAAGGTTGCTGAAAAAGGCTCGGGCTCGGGACGGTCTCAGGAGAGGACCTTCGCCAGGATGTCGCTCTCGCGGAGAATCTTGACCTCATGGCCATCGACTTCGATGTCGCTGCCGGAGTACTTGCCGTAGATGACCTCGTCACCCACGGCGACGGCGAGCGGCGACCGCTGGCCGTTCTCGAGCAGTTTGCCCGGGCCAAGCGCGAGCACGTGGCCCCGCTGCGGCTTCTCCTTGGCGGTCTCGGGCAGGACGATGCCACCGGCCGTTCGCTCCTCGGCCTCGACAGGCTCGACCACCACGCGGTCGTCGAGCGGACGGATCTTCAGGTTCTTGGCAGCCATGAGCAGGGGTCTCCGAAAGGTGTGAAGCGAGTCGTGAAAAAACTGTTGAGTCGAATCGTCCGAGGCCGCTGGCGGCCGGGGCGACAGGGGTCACATCATGCCGGGCATGCCACCCATGCCACCCATGCCACCCATGCCACCCATGCCACCCATGCCGCCGCCCATCCCATGGTGGTCGTGGCCGTCGCCGCCGGCCTCCTCCTCATCCTTCGGGATCTCGGTGATCAGGGAATCGGTGGTCAGCAGCAGGGCCGCCACGCTGGCCGCGTTCTGCAGGGCCGTCCGCACGACCTTGGCGGGATCGATCACGCCAGCCGCCACCAGGTCGCCATACTCGCCCTTGTCGGCGTCGTACCCGTCGTTCTTGCCCTTCATCTGCCGGACGCGGTTTACCACCACCGACCCGTCCACGCCCGCATTCTCGGCGATGGCATCGAGCGGATACTTCAGCGCGTGCTTCACGATCGACGCCCCGAGTTTCTCGTCGCCATCGAGGTCGAGCTTCTCGATCGCCTTCTCACTCCGCAGCAGGGCCACGCCACCGCCGGGCACGATCCCCTCGGCGAGCGCCGCCTGGACGGCGCTCTTGGCGTCGTCGATCAGGGCCTTCCGTTCCTTCATCTCGGTCTCGGTCACGGCCCCGACGTTGATCTGGGCCACGCCACCGGCGAGCTTGGCGAGCCGCTCCTGGAGTTTCTCGCGGTCGTAGTCGCTGGTCGTCTTGCCGATCTCGTCGCGGATCTGGGCCACCCGGCCGTCGATTGCGGCCTTGGTGCCTGCCCCGCTCACGATCGTGGTGTTTTCGGCCTCGATGATCACCTTCTTGGCCCGGCCCAGATCGGCCAGCTTCACGCCGTCGAGGGCGATCCCGAGGTCCTTGAAGATCGCCTGCCCGCCGGTCAGCACGGCGATGTCGCCGAGCATCGCCTTGCGGCGGTCGCCGTAGCCGGGCGCCTTGACGGCCACCGACTGCACGATCCCGCGCAGCTTGTTGACCACGAGCGTGGCGAGCGCCTCGCCCTCCACGTCCTCGGCGATGATCACCAGCGGCTTGCCCGCCTTGCTGATCGCCTCGAGCGGGGGCACCAGGTTCTTGGCGCTCGAGATCTTCTCCTCGTAGAGCAGGACGTAGGGGTTTTCCATCTCGCAGACCTGGCTGTCGGCGTCGGTCACGAAGTGCGGCGAGAGAAACCCACGGTCGAACTGCATCCCCTCGACCACGTCCACCGTCGTCTCCGACTGCTTGCCTTCCTCGACCGTGATCACGCCGTCCTTGCCCACCTTGAGGAAGGCCTCGGACAGCACGCTGCCGATCGCCGGATCGTTGTTGCCGGCGATCGTCGCGACCTGGGTGAGCTCCTTCTTGTTCTTCTCGTCCACCTTGGTGGCCATCGCCAGCACCGCCTTGGAGACCGCCTCGACCGCCTTGTGGATGCCGCGGGAGAGCGCCATCGGGTCGGCACCCGCGGCGATCATCTTCAGGCCCTCGCGGTAGATGGCCTCGGCCAGCACGGTGGCCGTGGTGGTGCCGTCGCCGGCCACGTCGTTGGTCTTGCTGGCGGCTTCCTTGACCAGTTGAGCGCCGAGGTTTTCGAAGGGATCCTCGAGATCGATGTCTTCGGCGACGGTGACGCCGTCCTTGGTCACCTTGGGGGAGCCCCAGCCCTTGTCGAGCACAGCGTTGCGGCCACGCGGGCCGAGCGTGCTTTTGACAGCGCGGGCGAGCTTGGACACGCCGGCGAGCAGCGGCTGGCGGGCCTCATCGTCGAACACCATCTGTTTTGCCACGACAAACTCCTTCGGAGGGCAGAACCAGCCCGGTCGCACACGACCGCATTTGGCAGGCCCGTAACGGGATGCCCAGACGGAATGCAACCCGCGTGCCGCCGCCGGTCCCGATGCTCGATCACGTAAAAAACGGGAGAAAAATGGGCTGTCCCCGAGTCGCAGTCGCTGGTCAGTGCCGTTTTGGCAGGGGCCATCGCCGCGGGCTCGGGGGCTGCCCGTGCCGTTTCGCTGGACTTTCGCAGGGTCGCGGATAGCGCGGGCTCGGGGTTGCCCATGCCACCTCGCCGGACGCTCCCTGCGGGCATCCTGCCCTCCGGTCGCTCGGAGGAAACCTCGCTCCGCAATCCTTGCTGCGCTCGGTTTCCTACGCCGCTCGATTGGCACGGGCAACCCCTCGCAGCCCAACGGTGCGCAAGGAATGCCCCCGCCACGCGGATTCGTCAGAACAAACATCGCGCGCCACAACGCGCACGAGCACGGCCGCCCGGAGGTGCGGCCGCCGGGCGGAGGCCCGGTAAGGTAGCAATGGCCAGGGATGGCATTGCTGCCGTGTAGCCAGTGCGGCCGGCGGCAGCGGCCGAAGGCCGGAGTACCGCCAAGGCTGCAGGGGGCATGGATGCCCCTGCAGCCTTTAAGCTGGCGCCCAGTCGATGTCGCCTTCGAGTCCGCGGCAGAAGGCTGCCAAAAGGTCGGCGGCCCGGTCGGCGTCCTCGAGCGAGACCATCTCCACCGCCGAGTGCATGTAGCGGTTTGGCACGCTCACGAGGCCCGTCGCCACGCCGGCCCGGGTCGTCTGCAGGGCGTTGGCGTCGGTGGGCGTGGCCCGGCCGCTCGCGCCCAGTTGGATTGGGATACCGCTGGCGGCGGCGGCCGAGAGCAGGCGGTCCACGACATGAGGATTCATGTTGGGGCCGCGGTAGACAACTGGACCCTTCCCCAGGGCGATGTCGCCCTCGCTCTTCTTGTCGATCGTGGGGCAGTCGGTCGCGTGGGTCACGTCCACCGCGATCGCCACCTGGGGATCGACGCCGTGGGCGCTCGTCTGGGCGCCGCGGAGGCCGATCTCCTCCTGCACGGTCGAAGCTACGAACAGCCCGCAGGGCAGGGGGCCGGCGGCCACGGCCCGGCGAAAGGCCTCGATCACGACCCAGAGGCCGATCTTGTCGTCCATGGCGACCGACACGGCCCGGCCGTTCCTGAGTTCCTGGGCCTTGAGCTCGAGGGTGATCGAGTCGCCCACCCGCACGGCCTTTTCGCAGTCGGCCTTGTCGGCGGCGCCGATGTCGATCCACAGATCCTTCATCTTGGGCACCTGCTTCCGCTCCTCCTCGGTGAGCAGGTGGATCGGCTTGCGGCTCATCACGCCCGCGACCGGGCCCGCCGCCGTCCAGATTGTCACCCGCGCGCCGATCAGCTGGATCGGGTCCCAGCCGCCGATCGGCTGGACGGAGATGAAGCCGTCGGAGTCGATGTATTGCACGATCAGGCCGATCTGGTCGCAGTGGCCCGCGAGCAGCATCCGCTGGCGGCTCGCCCCGCTCTTGCCCGCGATCACGTTGCCGTGGGAGTCGGTCGTGAGCGTGTCGGCGCAACCCTTGAGGTAGTCTCGCACGAGCCGCTGCACGGGCTGCTCGTAGCCCGAGGGGCTCGGCGTGTGGAGGAGGCTCCAGAGAAACTCGCGGGCAGAGGAATCCATCGGGTCGACATGCTCCAGAGGGGCGGGGTAGCGGAACAGGATCCGATCGTTGTACGCGATCGCCGTGGTGCCCGCCGAAATCCCGGCAGGCAACCTCGCG
>CAMCPF010000322.1 GCA_945876515.1 Candidatus Kuenenia stuttgartensis | reverse complement strand
AGACCCACACGGCCCGGGGCGTGCCCTTCGAGCCGGTGGTCGGCGGGCTCGCGCGGGCGGTCGAGCGGGCCCGCACGGAGCTCGGCGTGTCGGCGGCGCTCATCATGTGCTTCCTCCGGCATCTCACCGAACGGGAGGCCTTCGACACGCTCGAGCAGGCTACGCCCTTCCGGGAGCAGTTCATCGGCGTGGGCCTCGACTCGGGCGAGCGGGGCAACCCGCCGGAGAAGTTCGCCGGGGTGTTCGCGAAGTGCCGCGCGCTCGGGCTGCACGCGGTGGCCCACGCCGGCGAGGAGGGCCCGCCCGCCTCGATCACGGGCGCTCTCGACGCGCTGGGCGCCGAGCGGATCGATCATGGAGTCCGCTGCCTCGAGGACCCGGCGGTAGTGGCCCGGCTGGTCCGGGAGCGGGTGCCGCTCACCGTCTGCCCGTTCTCGAACGTCCGGCTGCGGGTGGTGGATCGCCTTGCAGACCACAACCTGCCCGCCCTGCTGGCCGCCGGCCTGCGGGCGAGCGTGAACTCCGACGACCCCGCCTATTTCGGCGGCTATCTTGGCGACAACTTCCGCGGCGTGCTCGGCAGCCTGCCGCTCTCGGCGGCCGACGCCTACCGGTTGCTCCGCAACAGCCTCGAATCGAGCTTCCTCGAGCCCTCGGAGATCGCCCGCCACGTGGAGCGACTCGACGAGGTGTTTGCTGCCGGCTGAATGCGGCCGTCAGCGTCGGCCGGCAGAGCGAGTCAGGTTCTCGAGCCGCTCCTCGGCCTCGGGCCGGAGTTGCTCCCAGCGAAACCGCCACTGCCAGTTGCCCCAGGCACGGCCCGGCACGTTCATCCGCGCCTCCGAGCCGAGGCCCATCACATCCTGAAGCGGCACGATCGCCGTGTTGGCCGGCGTCCGCAGAGCCAGGGCGATCAGGTCCCAGTTGATCTCGGCGCCGTCGCAGCCGAGGAACGTGCGCACGCGATGCCGGTCGGCGGCCAGCTGCTCGGCCGTGCAGGTCGAGTCGGGTCCCGGGTCGCTCGTGTACCAGCCGAGCGTGGTGTCGTTGTCGTGCGTGCCGGTGTAGACCACGGAGTTCTCCGGATACCGGTCCGGCTGGTGCGTCTCGGGCTGCTCGCCCCCAAACGCGAACTGCAGGATCCGCATCCCGGGGAACCCGAGGGCGTCGCGGAGTTCGTCCACGTCGGGTGTGATCAGACCGAGATCCTCGGCGATGATCGGCCGGGGCCCGAGCGCGGCAGCCGCGGCGTCGAAGAGGTGGCGGCCCGGGCCGGGCATCCAGCGACCGTGCTCCGCGGTGGGGTCGGCCGCCGGAATCTCCCCGGAGGCGGCGAACCCGCGGAAGTGGTCGATCCGGAGCACGTCGAACAGCGTGAACGCGTGCCGCAGCCGCGCGATCCACCAGGCGTAGCCGTCGGCCGCGTGTACGTCCCAGCGGTAGAGCGGATTGCCCCACCGCTGGCCCGTCTGGGAGAAGTAGTCGGGGGGCACGCCCGCCACCACCGTCGGGCGGCCGTCCTCGCCCAGCGCGTACAGGTCGGGCCGGCACCAGACATCGGCGCTGTCCTGGGCCACGAAGATCGGCAGGTCGCCGACGATCGAGATGCCGAGCGCAGCGGCCCGGACCCGCAGCCGCCGCCAGTGGTCGTGAAACAGGAACTGGCCCGTGCGGGCGTGGTCGATGCCGGCCGCGAGGTCACGCCGGGCGGCGGCCAATACGCCCGGCTCGCGGCGGGCCACGTCGCCCGGCCAGTCGGTCCACGAGCGGCCGGCGAAGTGGGCCTTGAGCGAGACGAACAGCGAGTACTCGTCGAGCCACCAGCCATGCTCGTCGGCAAACTGCTCGAAGGCCGTGCTGATCTCGGGCCTGGCCCGCTCGGAGAACGCGGCCGCCACCTCGTGGAGCAGCGCCAGCCGGGCCCCGATCACGGCGCCGAAGGCGACGTGATCGGCCGGCACCGCCGGGACCGCGGCCAGCCGCTCGGCATCGACGAGGCCGTCGTCGCGGAGCCGGTCGAAGGAGATCACGAGCGGATTGCCCGCGAAGGTCGAGAGCGTCTGATAGGGGGAATCGCCGAAGCCGGTGGGCCCCAGCGGCAGCACCTGCCAGTGCCGCTGGCCCATCTGGGCGAGCCGCTCGAGCCAGCGGTCGGCCTCGGGGCCGAGTTCGCCGATCCCGAAGCGGCCGGGCAACGAGGTGGGGTGCAGCAGAATCCCGGAGGAGCGTCCTGCGAGGTTCACGAGTGCCTCTCCTGCTCCCGGGGACTCACCGCTCGAGCACCGCCATCTCAACCGTCAATCCCGGCCCGAAGGCCAGGGCCACACAGGGCCCCGGCGCGTCGGCCACGTGGAGCCGATCCAGCACGAACAGGATCGTGGCGCTCGACATGTTGCCATGCTCGGCGTGCACGCCCCGCGAGGCGGCCAGCGCGTCGGGCGGGAGCTCGAGCGCCGCCTCGACGGCCGTGAGGATCCGCGGGCCGCCCGGGTGTACCGCCCACGACGCCACGGCCTCGGGCGGCACGCCCGCGGCGGCGAGCATCGTCACCACGGCGGGCGCCAGGTGGGCCGCGATCAGGTCGGGAACCCTAGCCGAGAGGCTCATCTCGAAGCCGTGGTCGCCGATCAGCCAGCCCATCTCCCGCTGCGAGCCCGGCAGGATCCGGCTGGCCTGATGCACGAGCCGCCAGGGTCGGGCCTCCTGCGGCCCGCCCGGCGCGGCCGTGCGGCAGACCGCGGCCGCCGCGCCGGCGGCAAACCGGCTGTTGGCCACGACGTGGTCGTCGTGGTCGCCGTATTGAAAGTGGAGGCTGCAGAGCTCCACGCAGACCACGAGCACCACCGCGTCGGCCGCGGTGGCGGCGAACGCATCGGCCACCCGCAGGGCGTTGAAGGCCCCATGACAGCCCATGAAGCCCACGTGCGTGCGGGGCACGGCGGCCGAGAGGCAGAGCTCCTCGATCACCTCGATATCGATGCCGGGGCTGGCGAATCCCGTGCACGAGCAGGTGACCAGATGGCTGACGGCGGCCGGGTCGATGCCCGCGGCCGCGATCGCCCGCCGGGCGGCCTCCACCGCCAGCCGGCCGGCCTCGAGGGCGTAGCGGGCCATCCGCTCGCCGGTGCTCGGGCCCCCGTGGGCCGTGTCCACCGCGGGTGGAAAGAACTCCTGGGAGAAGCCTTCCGCGCCGGGATCGTCGAGCAGCACGGAGCCGCGGGAGCGGATGCCGCTCTTGCGGTAGAGCGCCTCGAGGGCCCGCTCGCGGCCCGGCGTGGCGTTGGCGAAGCTGGCGGCGAGCGTGGCGGCGTCCCGCTGGGCGATCGCGTGGTCCGGCAGCGAGGTGCCGATGCCGAGGAGCGTGAGGCTCATCCGTGGGCCTCCGGGGTGGGTGCGCCGCCGATCACCAGCGGGACGACACGAGCCGCGACGGCCGGGGCGAGCCGGGCCAACCGCAGCGCGGGGCCGACGAGCCATGGCCTGCGGACGACGAGCGACACACGGCGGCAGCGGGCATGGTGGACGGCGAAGTGCCGCCCGTGGGCCCGAGCATAGCGGATTCCGGCCGCGGCGACGTCACCGGCAAGTTGCCCGGCGGGTGTGACGAGCGGGGCGATGGCCTCGTCGCAGAGCCGCGCCGCCGCGAGGGCCCAGCCCATGCCCTCGCCGGTAAACGGCTCCACGTAGCCGGCCGCGTCACCGACGCGGAGGATCCGGCCCGACGGAGAGGCAACGGGCCGCCGCCGCGTGAGTGGCGGTGCGCCGCGGCAGGTCGCCGCCGCAAGCAACTCCGCGGCCTCGGGCGTGGCGAGGTTCGCGGCCCGGTCGCCGCCTGTCTCGGAGAGGACCGTCGCGATGGCCGCGGCGGGCGACCCGGCCGCGGCGACGATCCCTCGGTCCACGGCGGCGGCGATGTCGATGCGGCCGTCTTCGAGACGCACCACGCCGCAGTAGCCGCGACGCGAGACGGCCATCACGAGCTCGCCCGGGGGCGGGCCCCCCGCCGCCGCAGGCAGCGTCGTACCCAGGCCGACCCGGCTGTGTAACGCGATCTGGCGATCGTCGCGGTGACTGCCG
>CAMCPF010000321.1 GCA_945876515.1 Candidatus Kuenenia stuttgartensis | reverse complement strand
GTGAAGTGCTCCGGCCCCTGGCTCGAGGACGCCGCCGCCCGCGGCATCCATCACATCTGCTGGGACGGCTGCATGTTCCCCAACGCCACCCTCGAAGACCCGCACACCTGGAACACCATCCTCAAGACCATGATCGCCGTCCGCGACGCGCACGGCTGGAACTGAAAGGAAGCATCACCCAATGGCCAAACCCCTCCGCATCGGCATGATCGGCTACGGCTTCATGGGCCGGGCCCACTCCAACGGCTACAACCGCGTCAAGGATTTCTTCGACCTCGAGTATCTGCCGGTGCTCCAGGCCGTGGCCGCCCGCGACGCCGGCAAGGCCCAGGCCTTCGCCGACCGCTGGGGCTACCAGCGGGTCGAGACCGACTGGCGGAAGCTCGTGGCCGCCGACGACATCGACGCGATCGACATCTGCACCCCCAACAACCTCCACGCGGAGATCGCGATCGAAGCCGCCAAGCACGGCAAGGCGATCCTCTGCGAGAAGCCGCTCTCGATGGACACGGCCGAGGGCGAGAAGATGTGCGCCGCCGTCGAGAAGGCCGGCGTGCCCAACACCGTCTGGTACAACTATCGCCGCATTCCGGCCGTCACCTTCGCCAAGCAGCTGATCGACTCGGGCCGGCTCGGCCGGGTGTTCCACTACCGGGCCGAGTTCCTCCAAGACTGGACGATCAACGCCGACCTCCCCCAGGGAGGCGCCGCCCTCTGGCGGCTCGACGCGGCGGCCGCCGGCAGCGGCGTGACCGGTGACCTCCTCGCCCACTGCATCGACACGGCGATCTGGCTCAACGGCAACGTCAAAGACGTGACCGCCATGACCGAGACCTTCGTCAAGGAGCGGACTCACCAGCTGACCGGCAAGAAGGAGCCGGTCACGATCGACGACGCCTGCTCGTTCCTCTGCCACTTCACCAACGGCTCGCTGGGCCTGTTCGAGAGCACCCGCTACGCCCGCGGTCACAAGGCGCTCTACACCTTCGAGATCAACGGCGAGCACATGAGCCTGAAGTGGGATCTCCACGATCTCCACCGGCTGCAGGTGTTCGACTACAAGGACGCCGGCCCGGAGCGGGGCTGGAAGAGCGTGCACGTCACCGACGGCGACCATCCCTACATGGACAAATGGTGGGTGCCGGGCTTGGCGATCGGCTACGAGCACTCCTTCGTGCACCAGGTGGCCGACTTCCTCGAGGCCTACGCCAAGGGCGAGCCCTGCCATCCGACCTTCCGCGACGCGCTCGAGACCCAGAAGGTGTGCGACGCGGTCCTGAAGAGCGCCAAGAACCATCAGTGGGCGGCGGTCTGACCCCGGGGCTGCGGGTGCGACCCTTGCTTGGTGAAGGCGAAGGGTTGCCCATGCCATCTCGCCGGACGCTCGCTGCAGGCATCCTGCCTTGCGCTCGCTCGATGCTGGCCTTCGCTTCGCAATCCTTGCTACGCTCGGCCAGCAACGCCGCTCGATTGGCATGGGCAACCCTTCGCGGCCGTGGGTTGTGCAGAGGCAAAGTGACTGAGCGAGATGTTGAATCGCCGGCATGAATCGTCGCCTCGTCTTCGTCGTCGCAACGGCGGCCGCGCTGGCTTTCGGGCTGTTCGCGGCACCGCGGCGGTATGTGGTGGATGGCGTGTCGATGGGGCCGGGGCTTCTGCCGGGTGACATCGTCGCCAGCGGCTGGCTGCCGGCGTTCGATCGCTGGCGGCCGCCGGGGCGGTTCGAGCGCTGGATCGTGACGCTGCCCGACGGCTCGACCGGCCTCAAGCGGGTGGTCGGTCTGCCGGGCGAGACGATCGGGCTGGTCGATGGTGACCTCGTGATCGCCGGCCGGTCAGTGCTCAAGGCGCCGCGGCTCCTGGCAGAAATGGGGTCGCCATTGCCCGTGGCCGGCCCGCGAGGCAGTTCCTGGGCACAAGCCCCGGCCGTCATCCTCGACGACGCCCCGTTCGCCCCGGGCGAGGTGAGCCGGTTGCTGCTGCCGGTGCGTGACGTGGGCTTCGCGGCGGTGGTGTCCGTCGCGGCCGCGGCCGTCGAGGCGGGGCCGGTTCGCGCGAGGGCGACGGCCGGGCCGCTGACGGTGCGGTGGCGGTTTCAGGCCGCGGGCCGCTACGCGGTGGTCGCCGGACGGCTCGACGGGCGGGCGGTCGCGGCGGCCTGGCCGGTCACGGAAGGGAAGGCTGCGCAGGCCGTCGATCGCCGCTGCCTGCCAGCAGCTGCGCCCGACCATTGGGACGTCGGCGCGCCGTGGCCCAAGTCGATCGATGCCGCCGGCGATCAGCGTTCGCCGTCGCTCGCGCTCGATGTGGAGACCAGCGGCGGACCTCCAGCCACGATCGAGTTGGTCACGAGCTGGCGGGACTTGCTCCTGCGGCCCGCGGCAGACGGGGTGGCCCGCTGGTCGGTCCCCGCCGACGAGGTCTTTCTGCTCGGCGACTTCCCCTCCGGCAGCCGCGACTCCCGCCAGTTCGGGCCCCTGCCGCTCACGGCGCTGCGGCTGCGGCTGGGGCCGTGACCACAGTCGGGGCGGCCTTCGTGCTCCACGCCTCGATCGTCTCGTGAAGCAGTGGGCTGGGCACGGTGATCGCCAGCCCCAACGGCGTGTGCACGGTCTTCTCCTCGAACGGGCTCGTGACGCGGTCGGTCTGCCGCTGCATCGCCACCACGACGCCGATCACGCGGCCGGCCGCGGCCGGCTCGTCCACCACCACGGCCGAACCGCTGTCGCCGCCGTAGTGGGCATAGTCGAGGAACAGCCGCTCGAGCGTCGCGGCGGGCGTGAGTGGATGACTGGCGATCGAACCGGTCCGCAGCACGGGCCATCCGGCCGCGTTGGCCTCGGTCTGTGCGGGAAAGCAGGCCACCCGCACCCGCTGCCCCACGGCCACGCGGCCCGCGTCGAAGTCGCCCGCGGAGGCCACCGACTCCAGGGGAAACGGCTGGAGATCGACCCCCGCGGGCACGGTCCAGGGCAGGATGGCGACGTCGGCCTTGGGGTGACGCACCCAGTTCGGCGTCTTGCCCGAGCGGATCGCGACGGGTGTGTCGCGGCGCTCCCAGCCAGCGCCCGCCGCCGCCCGCAGCACCGCCGTGGCGGTCTCGCCCTGCATGTTCTCGAACGTGTGGGCCGCCGACACCAGCACGACCGCGGCCGGTCGATCCTCGGCTGCCGGCACCGCCACGGCGAAGGCCGTGCCGGACTTCCCGCCCCCATGCAGGCGGATCGTCGCCCGCAACGCGGCGAGGCAGGCGTCGTCAGCGGCCGGCGCGACCGCGGCCGAAAGGAGCAGCACGGCGGCGCATGCCAGTCGCATCGCATCGCTCCCTGGGGCGCTGGGGCGGCCGCGGCCTACAGCCGCTTGAGCCGCGTGAACTCGTCCATCGTCACCGTCGTGAGCTCGCCGTCGTCGCGGGCGAGGATCAGGACGTCGCTATACACCTTGTCGTCGGGATTGCGGCGGAAGTGCAGCCCGTGCCGCCGCCGCTCCAGCCGCAAGACGCGGCCGACGGTCGCCGTCTTCCAGGCGCCGCTCGAGCCGACCGTGACGTCGTGGGTCACCTCCACCCGGTCCCCCGGCTGGAGCTGCTCGTACAACGCCCGCGACTTAGCGTCTTCGCCAGCCATGGTTGGTGATTGCTCCCTGCGGGCGGAAGGAGAAGGGACGAGTGACTAGCCTACCGAAAACCTGCTCGCCAGGAGGGCGAGCCTCCCGCCGGCCGAAGCGACCGGCGGTCGCGAAGGCCCCGAGGGAGGGATCCGGAGGATCCCGACCGCTCAGATCGGTTCACACTTCCTTACTGTCGATCCACTTCATCATCTTGCGGAGCCCGCGACCGGTCTCGGTGAGCTTGTGCTCCCGCTCCCGTCGCCGGGTCGACTTGAACATCGCGGCCCCGCCGCGGTTCTCCAGGATCCAGTCGCGGGCGAACTCACCGGAGCGGATCTCCTCGAGGATCTTCTTCATCTCGGCCCGAGTCTCGGCGGTGATGATTCGCTTGCCGCGGGTGTAGTCGCCGTATTCGGCCGTGTTCGACACGCTATACCGCATGTATTCCAGGCCGCCCTGGTAGAGCAAGTC
>CAMCPF010000320.1 GCA_945876515.1 Candidatus Kuenenia stuttgartensis | reverse complement strand
CCTGGCGCGCGGCGTTCGTTCAGACGAATCAGGAACCGAGGCTTATCCTTGTCAACCGTTTGACTGCGAGGGGTTGCCCATGCCGATCGAGCGGCGTAGGAAACCGAGCGCAGCAGGATTGCGGAGCGAGGTTTCCTCCGAGCGACCGGAGGGCAGGATGCCCGAAGGGAGCGTCCGGCGAGACGGCATGGGCACCCGCGAGCCCGCACTATTGGGCGTCCGGCGAGCTCGTACGCACGCCCCGAACCTCCGCGGTTGCCCAGGTTGCCAGCCGCAGGGTTTTCTCAATCGGTGCCGGCGGCATGACCGATACCACCGGTGACCGTGGAAGCGTGCGCCGACGCTCGTTCGCCGATGGCCGCCACGCTCCGCCCTAGCGGGAGCCCTCCCATGTATCGCTCGCCTGCCAGCCTCCGACTCCTCGGCCTCGTCGTGGCCGCGGCCATCACCGCCACGAGCACCGGCTGCTCGATCGTGGATCGGCTGTTCCTGCTCAATGCCGACGGACCCTACTCGCACGGCCATCAGGGCGGCGGCGATTGCCGTGATTGCGAGGAAGGCTGCCCGCCCGAGGGCTGCCCTGACGGCCGCTGCCAGGCCGGCGGCTGCAAGGACTGCCCCGGCGGCGTCTGCCACGCCCCGCACACCGGCCGCTACGGCGGCCTCGCCAAGCACCATCTGTCGGCCGAGGAGAAGGCGGCGCTCGCAGCCTCCGACTACGGCGCGATCGCGCCGGCGGGGCCGCCAACAGGTGCCGTCGCCTATCCGTACTACACGACCCGCGGCCCCCGTGACTTCCTCGCCAAGCGGCCGCCGTCGATCGGCCCGCAGTGACGGCCGGTCAGGTTTCCGCCGCGATCGCGTGCCGGTGGGCTCTAGAGTAGGCTCTGAGGTAGGCCCTGGGGCCTGACCGCCGCGGCTCGTTTCCCGGCCGGGCCCTCCCGCTTCGGAGACGACGCATGGCCGCCGCCCCCCGTGATCCGCTCCCGACCGGCACCTCCGTCGCAGGGCGGCTCACGCTCACCGGCTGGCTGGTGTGCGCCATCGCCGCGATCGGCTTCGCGTTCGATATCTATGAGCTGCTGATGCTGCCGCTGATCGCGCGGCCGGCGCTGCTCGAGCTCGGCGGCTTCCAGCCGGGCAGCCCGGGTTTTCTCCGTTGGGTCGGGCTGCTCTTCTACGTGCCGGCCCTGTGCGGCGGGATCTTCGGCCTGCTCGGTGGCTACCTCACCGATCGCCTCGGCCGTCGTCGGGTGCTCACGTGGAGCATCCTGATCTACGCCTTCGCCGCCTTCGCGGCCGGGTTCTCCACGAATCTGTGGATGCTCTTGGTCTGCCGCTGCTTCGTGTTCGTGGGCGTGTGCGTGGAGTTCGTGGCGGCCGTGGCCTGGCTGGCGGAACTGTTTCCCGATCCCAAACAACGGGAACGGGTGCTGGGCTACACGCAGGCCTTCTCCTCGATCGGCGGGCTGATGGTGGCGGTCGCCAACGGGATCGCGATCCAATATGGGGCGGGCTTCCCGGCGATCCAACTGCCCTCGTGGCTCTCCTTCTTGGGCACGATCGGCCCCGACCACCAGCACGAGGCCTGGCGCTACACGCTGATGTCGGGCCTGATCCCGGCTTTGCCGTTGATCCTGATCCGCCCCTTCCTGCCGGAATCGCCGATCTGGGCCGCCAAGCGGGCGGCCGGCACGCTCAAGCGGCCGAGCATCGCCGCGCTCTTCGCCCCCGAGCTCCGGCGCACCACGATCGTGACCGCGCTCGGCTTCGCCTGCACGTTGGGCGTGGCCTTCGGGGCGATCCAGCAGATGCCGCAGATGGTTCCGGGGCTGGAGGAGGTGCGGGCGGCATCGGAGCAGGCAGGCGAGGCCGCCGCCGCGGCCGCGAAGGCCAAGGGGGAGGCCGACCCCGCCAAGCTCGCCGCGATCGCCAAGCCGGCCGCAGCCCGCTACGGCCAGAAGATCGCCGCGGAGTACACGAAGATGCAGGAGATCGGCGGCCTCGTGGGCCGCTGCTTAATGGCGGTCGTGCTGGCCGCCGGAATCGCCTGGGGCTGGAAGTTGCGGCTGTTGCAGATCCCCGGCCTGTTGCTCACCCCGCTCGTGTTCTGGTTCTTTCTGCGCGTGCCCAACACCACCTTCTTCGAGATCCCGCTGGAGTGGGCGTATCTCGGCAGGCTGCCGATCACGACGATGTCGGTGGGGATGTTTCTGGTGGGCCTGGTGACGGTGGGGCAGCTCTCCTTCTGGGGCAACTACCTGCCGCACGTGTTTCCGGTGCACCTGCGGGGCACGGGGGAGAGCTTCGCTGCCAACATCGGCGGGCGGATGCTGGGCACGTCGGCCGCGGCGATCTCCTCGCTCGTGGCGGGCCTGCTGCCCTACGAGTCGGCCGCGCTCAAGTTTTCCTCGGCCGCCGCGATCGTGGGCACGGTGATCTGCCTGATCGGCCTCGCCGTCAGCTTCTTCCTCCCCGAGCCCACCGGCGAAATGGAACAGTAGGTCCACCACGCCCCTTCGTGAACCACTGGGCTGCGAGGGGTTGCCCGTGCCCCCGAGCCCGTGCGTGCGGGCCCGCGTCTACTCGGCGAGCGTCCGCGGGGCCTGCGGGGCATCGTCGGGGAGCGTGGGCACCGTCCAGATCGTGTACAGCCCATAGGCCACCAACGCGATCGTGAGGTACTGCAGGTACCAGGGCAGGGCGTTGAAGAACAGCGTGGTGATCACCACGGCCAGCACCATCACGATCGCCCGGTGCTTGAGGCTGCGGCGGATGCCGTGGTAATGATGCCAGTCGTCGAGGGTGGGGCCGAACCAGCGGGAGCGGTGCAGCCAGGCGTGGATTCGGGGCGACCCCCGATAGAAGCACCAGCTTGCCAGCAGGAGGAAGGGCGTCGTGGGAATCACCGGCAGCACCGCTCCGATCACCGCGAGACCCACGCAGGTCCAGCCGCCGGCGACGTAGAGCAGGCTCCGAATCGGGTCGGTGACGGGGCGAAGGTCCATCGGCGAAGGGCGGCTGGGCGCGGGCGAACGGCGGCGAATCCACGGGGATTCTAGCACCCCGGATTTTGCCGTATGCTCTCGACCGCCGCGTCCCTCGCGGCACCGGCCGAGAGCCGGCCCCGCCCGCCCCTTCGAGGAGTCTTCTCCATGCCGCTCGTCCCGATGCGCATCCTGCTCGACCACGCCGCGGAGCACGGCTACGGCCTGGCCGCGTTCAACGTCAACAACATGGAGCAGATCCAGTCGATCATGGAGGCGGCCAAGGAGACCGACTCGCCGGTGATCGTGCAGGCCTCCCGCGGCGCCCGCAGCTACTCGCAGGACAACTACCTTCGCCACCTGATGCTGGCCGCCGCCGAGCTCTATCCGGCGATCCCGATCGCGATGCACCAGGATCATGGCAACTCGCCGGCCACATGCCAGAGCGCCATCGACCACGGCTTCACGAGCGTGATGATGGACGGCTCGCTCAAGGAGGACGGCAAGACGCCCGCCGACTTCGACTACAACGTGAAGGTCACGGCGGAGGTCGTGAAGCTCGCCCACCGCCAGGGCGTGTCGGTGGAGGGCGAGCTTGGCTGCCTGGGGTCGCTCGAGAGCGGTGAGGGCGAGGCCGAGGACGGCCACGGCGCCACCGGCAAGCTCTCCCACGACCAGCTGCTCACCGATCCCGACGAGGCGGCCCGGTTCGTCGCGGCCACCGGCGTCGATGCGCTCGCCGTGGCGATCGGCACGAGCCACGGGGCCTACAAGTTCACCCGCAAGCCCGACGGCGACGTGCTGGCCATGAAGCGGATCGAGGAGATCCACCGGATGCTCCCCAACTGCCACCTCGTGATGCACGGCTCGTCGAGCGTGCCGCAGGAGCTCCAGGACATCATCAACAAGTACGGCGGCAAGATGCCGCAGACCTGGGGCGTTCCCGTGGAGGAGATCCAGAAGGGGATCAAGCACGGTGTGCGAAAGATCAACGTCGACACCGACTGCCGGATGGCGATCACCGGCGCGATCCGCAAGGTGCTCGCCGAGACGCCGGACAAGTTCGACCCCCGCGACTACCTGAAGCCGTCCCGCGAGGCCATGAAGAAGGTCTGCGCCG
>CAMCPF010000319.1 GCA_945876515.1 Candidatus Kuenenia stuttgartensis | reverse complement strand
ACCGTGTGGCCGCGGAACCGCAGGATCCGGGCCAGGGCATCGCCGATCACGGTCGAGCGGATGTGGCCCACGTGCATCGGCTTGGCGACGTTGGGGCTCGAGAAATCGACCACGATCGTGAGCGGCTTTGCCACCGGGGCCACCCCCAGCCGCTCGTCGGCCACGGCCGCCCCCACCGCCGTGGCGAGCGCCTCGTCGCGGATCCGCACATTGATGAAGCCCGGCCCAACCGGTTCGCCCGGCGGCTCGAACAGGGCCGCGTAGCCCGGCAGCGACTCGAGCCGGCGGATGATCTCGACGGCCACTTCGCGGGGCTTGCGGCCGGCCCGCTTGGCCAGGGCCATGGCCATGGTGCCCGAGTAATCGCCAAACTTCGCGTCGGCCGCCTCACGGACCTGCTCCAGGAGCCCGGGCAGTTCCTGCTCGGAGATGGCCACGCCCGCTTCGGCCGCGAGACCGGTAAGCGCCTGGCCAAACAGCCCCCGGAGGGCCGCCCGGAAGTTCACGCGGCCGGGCAAGGCGGCCGGCGGCTCACCTGCGACTGGGTCGGGGTCGGGCGTCATCGGGCCGCCGCCCCCGCGTCTCCCGCCGACTCCGGCACCGGCACCCGGGCCGCATCGCTCCACAGCCCCTCGAGGTCCCAGTAGCCGCGGGCCTCGGGGTCGAAGAGGTGCACCATCACGTCGCCGTAGTCGAGCACGATCCAGCGGCCCTCCTCGTAGCCCTCGGCCCCGCGCTTGCGGTCGTGGAGGTCGTGCTTGACCACCTTCTCGATCTCATCGGCCATGGCGTGCATCTGCCGCCGGCTGGAGCCGGTGGCGATCACGAAGTAGTCCACCACGGGCGTGAGCTCGCGGAGGTCGAGAATCCGGATCTCGCTGCCCCGCGTCTCGGCCGCGATTCGGGCGGTGAGCCGGGCCAGTTCGAGCGCGCGGTCGGGCCCGGCCGACGGGCTGGAGGACGATTGGGAGCGGGCCTTCGACACGGAGCTGGGGTGTTCCTGGGGGCGGCGGTATCGGGCCTGGATGGGAAGCCGGAAGTCTAGCAGCGGCCGAAACCGACGGGAAAACAACCGCTCAGCGGGCACACGCCCGGCCGGCTCCCAGGGCGATGCCCGTCAGCACGAGATCCGGAATCACGACCGCATCGGGCAGCACGTCGCGAACCGCCTCGGCCCAGCCTCCCGTCAGGATCGTGGCCGCGTCGCCGCCCGAGGCAGCCCGGGCTTCGGCGACCAGTCGCGTGATCGCACCGCGGATCCCGTGGCCGATTCCGGCGGCGATAGCCGCCTCGGTGGAGCGGCCGGGCATCGCGGGCAGCTCACCCCCCACGGCCGCGGCCACAGCGGGCAGCCTGCTCGTACCCTCGGCCAACGCCCGGGCCATCAGCGCTGGGCCGGGCAGGATCGCCCCGCCCAGGAACCGGCCGTCGGCGGCGAGCATGTCCACCGTCACCGCCGTGCCGCAATCCACGACCACGGCCGGCCGCCCCGCCGGCTTGACGAGGCCGGCCGCGGCGGCGGCCGCCAGCCGATCGATCCCGACCTTGTGCGGCTCGTCGAGGGCCACGGAGAGCGGAAGGTCCTGGTGGCCGATCCGCCGCTGCCGCACGGGGCGGTGTTTCGTGGCCGAGATGTCCGCCACCGTCGCCTCGAGCCGCGAGGCGGCGGCCTCGTAGACGCTCGCCACGAGGATCACCGCCGGCCCGGGCGCGGCGGCCAGCAGCCAGCGTTCGAGGTTGTCGGGATGGAAGCCACGGCTGTCGAGATCCTGCCGCCGGGCGACCGTGGGCAGCCCGGCACAAGCGGCGAAGTCATCGAGCCTGGCGAGCTTGATCCGGGAGTTGCCGACGTCGGCCAAGAGGACGGTGTCGCCCGAGCAAATGCCGCGGCCCGGGCCGGATGATGGTCCAGCCCGCTCGCCCATGCCTCGGTCGCTCATGACGACGCCTCCCGCCGGTCGAGCGCTGCCGCGATCGCCGCCACGAGCCGGTCGAGCCCGGCGCCCGTCGCGGCGCTGATCGCCAGCACCTGGTGGCCGGTCTCCTCCGCCAGCGCCAGCCGTACGTCCTCGGCCCCCGGCAGCTCGCACTTGCTCACGACCACGATCTCCGGCCGCTCGCCCAGCGTGGGGTCGTATCGCGCGAGCTCTTCGCGGATGGTGCGGTAGTTGGCCAGCGGGTCGGTGCCATCCATCGGGGCGGGCTCGACGACGTGGACGAGAATCCCGGCCCGCTCCACGTGGCGAAGAAACTCGTGGCCCAGGCCCACGCCGGCATGGGCCCCCTCGATCAGGCCCGGGAGGTCGGCCAGGACGAAGCTCCGGTCGAGCGAGATGCCCACGATCCCCAGGATCGGCCGCTTGGTCGTGAAGGCGTAGTCGGCGATCTCGGGCCGGGCCCGCGACAGCCGGGAGAGGAGCGTGCTCTTGCCGGCGTTCGGCTTGCCTACGAGCCCCACGTCGGCGATCACCTTGAGTTCGAGCTTGAGCAGCCGGTGCTCGCCCGTCTCGCCGGGCGTCGTTTCCCGCGGTGCCCGGTTGGTCGACGACTTGAAGTGGGCGTTGCCCCAGCCCCCTGCCCCACCCCGGGCCGCCACGACCTCGGCCCCGACATGGGCCAAATCCTTGAGCACCAGCCCCGTCGCCTCATCGACCACGATCGTGCCCGGGGGCACGAGCACAGTCAGGTCGCCGCCGCGGGCGCCCTGCCGGTTGGCGGGGCCGCCCGCCGTGCCGGAGTCGGCCCGCCACTGCCGGCGGTGGGCGAGCACCGAGAGCGAGTCCACGCCCGACTCGGCCCGCAGGATGACGCTGCCGCCATCGCCGCCGTCTCCGCCGTCGGGCCCACCACGGGGAACGTATTTCTCACGGCGGAAACTGCAGATGCCGCGGCCGCCGTTGCCGGCAGCCACCTCAATCTGAACTCGATCGACGAACACGGCGGGCCTTCCGCGGTTGGGGGACGTCCGCGGCTGGGGGAGACATCCGCGAGCATGAGCCTTCCGCAGCCGTGGCCCTGCAAGGCTGGGCCGCGGGACTCAGGCCGAGGCGGCCTCGACCACGCTCACCCGCCGACCCTCCCGGTCGAACATGACGGTGCCGTCGGTGAGCGCGAAGAGCGTGTAGTCGGACCCCATGCCCACGTTGTGACCGGGGTGAAACTTCGTGCCGACCTGCCGCACGAGGATGTTGCCCGCACGCACGACCTGCCCGCCGAACTTCTTGACGCCGCGGCGCTGAGCGTTGGAATCCCGACCGTTGCGGCTCGATCCCTGACCTTTTTTATGTGCCATCGCTTCACCCTTCGCCGAATACCGCGGGCCGCAAAGGGCGGCCCGGCTTCGCAGTCTAACCTCAGTTTTCGAATCGGAAAACCCAGGCGTGGTCAATGCCCTCGTTCACCGCCAGGGCCTCGCGAAACAGCTCGGGCCCCTGGGGGCCGAACATCGCCGCCACGAGCTTGTCCCGCTGATCCGCCGGGGCGGCCCCGACGGCCGTGGCGATGGCCTCAAAGGCGTCGCGGGCATCGAGCCGCGCGATCAGAGCCGGATCGGCCTCGGTGGCCTCGATCGCAGCGAGCGTCCGCGCGATCTCGACGGCCCGCCGAAGCCCGTCCAGCCGGGGGGCGGCCTCTCCGAAAACCGCCATGGCTTGAGCCTTGCGAGTGGCCAGGTCAGGAGCCGCGTCGAGCCCGCGGGCGATTTTCGCCAGCGACTCCAAGGGCTTGGCCGCCACCGCCTCTGGCGTGAGCCCGAGGGCCTGGAGCGCCTTGCGGCGGGCGGTGTCGAGTGCGGCGTCGACCGGCCCAGCAGCGGCGCGGGCGAGCGCCTCGATCGACTCCACACCGGCATCGCCAAACAACGCTCGGGCGGCCTGACTTCGGGCCGCGGGATCGGCCACGGCGGCCAGTTCGCTGAACACCGTCTCGAGAGGTTTGAGGCTGGTGCCCGGCCCCTCGCCCGCCGGCTCGACGAGGCCGTCGGAGTCCCAGCCGAGCTTCAGCCGCGTGAGGCCCAGCACCGGCTGGGCCGCGATTCGTCCTGGCCAGCCGAGCGCCGCCAGCACACGGCCGCCGAGCGCCATTCGTTCGAACATCCCGCGGTAGCCGATGCTGATCGCTTCC
>CAMCPF010000318.1 GCA_945876515.1 Candidatus Kuenenia stuttgartensis | reverse complement strand
CCGAAAGGCATCGCACTGAACACCATCGGCAGAACGTTGAACCCCAGCCCGAAGGTGCCCTGCCCCGCCACGCCCGCCACGCCCAGGAAGGCCACCGCCGCCGGCAGCGTGATCAGGCCGCCGAGGGCCACTTCGCAAAACTCGTTGGTGGCGCTGGCGGTCAGCCCGCTGAGCACGAGGTCGTCCCTGGGGCCCATATAGCTGGCATAGACGAGGATCACGCCGAAGCCCACGGAGAGCGAGAAGAAGATCTGCCCCGCCGCGGCGAGCCAGAGATTCGGGTCGGCAAGTTGGTGGAGCACGGTCCGCTCTTCCACCCGTGAGTTCGGCGTGGCCGCCGCGATCGCCACCGCCCGCTCGTGCTGCCGGGCGGGGTCGGCATCGACCACCTCCGCGATGGTCTTCCCCGCCTCGTCCACCACCAACGTCTTGCCGGGGTTCCACATGTAGCCCAGGCCGGTGGAGACGTTCTGGTCAGGCTTGGCCGGGTCAGGCGTGCCGAGCGTGAGCACCCGGGCGAGGACGACGAGCGACAAGACCACAAGCACCGGCATCCCGATCTGGCAAACCTTCTCGATCCCGGCCGAGATGCCCCGATAGATGAGCACGAGGTTGATCGCGAAGGCGAGGACGAGCCAGGGGAGCAGCGAATCGAGGCTCCACTGCAGAGCCGCCCCGTCGCCGCCAGCGCCGACGAACGAACTGAAGAAGGCCTGCGACTCCTCGATCTTCGCAAACCGCAGGCCCGGATCGAAGATCGCCCGCAGGAATCGCACGGTGTAGCCGAGCGTCCAGGCCTCGATCACCACGTAGTACATGAAGATCACGAGCGGGATGATCGCCCCCAACACGCCCACGTACTTGCTGCCCCGCCAGGGCACGAGGCAGTGAAACACGCCGGCGGCCGAGTTGTAACCCCGCTGGCCGGCGTAGCGGCCCATCGTCCACTCGGCCCAGCAGATCGGCAGGCCGATGATCAGGAACGAGATCGCATAGGCGATCATGAAGCCGCCGCCGCCGAACTGGGCCGCCTGGCCCGGAAAGCGGATGAAGTTGCCGAGGCCAACGGCGCTGCCTGCCACGGCCAGGATGACGCCCAGCCGCGAGCCCCAGGAATCCTTGACGGGTTCTTCCATGGGGGAGAGCGTACCCGAGGCCGCTCGCACTCACCAACCGCTGGGGCGACGTCGGGCGTGGGTCGGGGTTGCCCGTACCCTCTCGCTGGACGTTCACTTCGGCCCTCCAGGCCTCCGTTCACTGCGTGTCCGCAGCGCTCCGGCATCCATGCCTGCGCTTGCTTCCACAGCCCGCTCGAGGGCACGGGCAGCCCCTCCCGGGATTACCATTCGTAAGACCACCGTTCGTGGCGGACGAGATTGGCAGCTTCTGCTGATTATTCGTCCGCCCAGGCCGAGATGGGCACGCAGCTGCAGAAGAGATTCCGGTCGCCGTGGACGTTGTCCACGCGGCCCACCGGGGGCCAGTACTTCCGCCGCTTGAGGTCGGCGACAGGGAAGACGGCCTCCTCGCGGGAGTAGGGCCGCGGCCAGTCGCTCGCGGTCGCGACCAGCGCCGTGTGCGGCGCGTGGACGAGCGGATTGTCGTCCCGCGGCCACTCGCCCGCCTCGATTCGGCGGATCTCGTCGCGAATCGCGATCATCGCCTCGATGAAGCGGTCGAGTTCGGCCAGGCTCTCGCTCTCGGTCGGCTCCACCATCAGCGTGCCCGCGACGGGGAAACTGAGCGTCGGCGCGTGGAAGCCGTAGTCGACCAGCCGCTTGGCCACGTCCTCGGCGGAGATGCCGGCCGACTCCTTGAGCGGCCTGAGGTCGAGGATGCACTCGTGGGCCACCCGGCCGCCCGGGCCGCAGTAGAGCGTGGGGAAGTGGTCGCGGAGCCGGGCGCTCACGTAGTTGGCAGCCAGGATCGCCGCGGCCGTGGCCTGCCGCAGGCCGTCGGGCCCCATCATCCGGCAATACATCCAGGAGATCGGCAGCACCGCCGCGTTGCCGAGCGGCGCCGCCGACACGGCGCCCACCGTCCGGTCGGCGAGGCCGCCGGTCGCATGCCCCGGCAGGAAGGGCACGAGGTCTTCGACCACGCACACCGGCCCCACGCCCGGACCGCCGCCGCCGTGCGGAATGCAGAAGGTCTTGTGGAGATTCAGGTGGCTCACGTCGCCGCCGAATTCCCCCGGGGCCGCCAGGCCCACCAGCGCGTTCATGTTGGCCCCGTCCACGTAGACCCGGCCGCCGTAGGCATGCACGATCTCGCAGAGCCGACGGATTTCCCGCTCGAACACGCCGTGCGTGCTCGGATAGGTGATCATCACCGCGGCCAGCCGGTCGGGATGGGCCTGGCACTTGGCCTCGAGCTCGGCGAGATCGACGTTGCCGTCGGCATCGCAGCCGGTCACCACCACCTCCATGCCTGCCATCTGGGCGCTGGCCGGATTCGTGCCGTGGGCCGACGATGGGATCAGGCAGAGGTCACGATGCCCCTGACCGCGGGCCCGCTGCCAGGCCCGGATCGCGAGCAGGCCGGCGTATTCCCCCTGGCTGCCGGCATTGGGCTGAAGGCTGATGCCGGCGTAGCCCGTCGCCTGACAGAGCCACTCCACGAGCTGCTGCTCGAGCACCCGATAGCCCTCCCGCTGCTCGGCCGGCGCGAAGGGATGGATCTCGGCGAACTCCCGCCAGGTGATCGGGATCATTTCGCTCGTGGCGTTGAGCTTCATCGTGCAGCTGCCGAGCGGGATCATGGTGCGGTCGAGCGCCAGATCTCGGTCGGCCAGTTCCCGCAGGTAGCGAAGTAGCGATGTCTCGCTGCGATGCGAGTGAAACACGGGGTGTTCGAGGAACGGGCTCGTCCGCCGCAACTCGGCGGGCACGAGCGGCGGGGCCGCGGCGCAGGCGGCGAACTCGGGAACCGCCTGCCCCGGCTCGGCGCAGGCCTCCCAGAGCCGCACGACGTCGGCCGGCTCGGTCGTCTCGTCGAGGGCGATCGCCACTGAGCCGGCGTCGAGCCGCCGGAGATTCATGCCCAAGGCCCGGGCCCGCGCGAGGACAGCCTCGGTGCGGTCGCCGGTCGCGAGGGCGATGGTGTCGAAGGCCCGGGCATGCAAGGGCGCGAGGGAGAGCCCCCGGAGCCCCTCGGCGAGCACCGCCGCCAGCCCCGTCACCCGGCGGGCGATCCCCGCCAGCCCCTCCGGCCCGTGATACACCGCATACATCGAGGCCACCACCGCCGGCAGCACCTGTGCGGTGCAGATGTTGGAGGTCGCCTTTTCGCGGCGGATGTGTTGCTCGCGGGTCTGGAGCGCGAGCCGGTAGGCGGGGCGGCCGGCCGAGTCCACGCTCACGCCCACCAACCGCCCCGGCATCGATCGCTTGAACTCGTCACGGCAGGCGAAGAACGCGGCGTGCGGTCCGCCGCATCCCATCGGCATCCCGAACCGCTGCATCGAGCCGACCACGATGTCGGCCCCCCACTCGCCCGGCGGCACGAGCAGCGTGAGGGCGAGCGGATCGGCCGCCACGCAGAGCAGCGCCTGCTTGGCGTGCACGAGGTCCGCAAGCCCCCGCCAGTCGCCCACCTCGCCGTCGGTGGCCGGATACTGCACGAGCGCGCCGAAACACTCGCCTGCGGCGGCGAGTTCGCGGACGTCGCCCACGACGAGTTCGATGCCCAAGGGCTCGGCCCGCGTGGCGAGCACCTCGACCGACTGCGGATGGCAGCGGTGATCGACCAGGAACCGCTGGCTCTTGCTCTTCGCCGAGCGGCGGGCGAGCGTCATCGCCTCGGCTGCGGCCGTCGCCTCGTCGAGGAGCGAGGCGTTGGCGATCGGCATCGCCGTGAGGTCGCAGACCAGCGTCTGGAAGTTGAGCACCGCCTCCATCCGTCCCTGGGCGATCTCGGCCTGGTAGGGGGTGTAGGCGGTGTACCAGGCGGGGTTCTCCAGGACGTTCCGCAGGATCACCGTGGGCGTGCGGGTGCCGTGATAGCCCTGGCCGATGAAGCTCTTGAAGACGGCATTGCGGGCGGCGATGGCCTTCAGTTCCGCAAGCGCGCCCGCCTCCGAGACGGCCGGCGGCAGCTGCATCGAGTCACGGCGGCGGATGCCCTCCGGC
>CAMCPF010000317.1 GCA_945876515.1 Candidatus Kuenenia stuttgartensis | reverse complement strand
GAGGCTGAGCCCATGGACAGCCCGCCCACGATTTCCCGAGTCTCGATCCGCCTCGTGCCGGAGGACGTTTCCCGGGGAGGCCTGCGGCGGCCGGCCGGGCGACGTCGCGGCACCTATCGGCCCTTGGCCATCGGCGCTGCCGTCCTGCTTCGGCCCCGGTCCGCGAGCGGCCGCTGGGTCGTGAGCGTCTCCACGGACGGGCTGCTCCGGCCCCGCGGGCCGCGGTGGCTCCCGGCGGCGATCGCCCGCTCCCGCAGCCTGCGGGCCGCCGGGATCATGGCTAGGGCTGCCGTCGCGCTGCTCGCCCCGGAGGATGTCGCCCTCTGCCAGCCCGCCGCCGGCCGGTTCTCGACGAATGGCACGCTGCGACACGACTGCTACGGCTGGTCGCTGCTCTACCAGCTCCCCGGGATGCGGGGCATGGCCTGCGTGGATGCGCACGAGCGGTTCGCCGACCTGCCGGCGTTCTACGAGTCGCCGCTGGAGTTCGTAGACCGGGCGGCGTTTCTGGCCGAGCGGGGCATTCTTTCGCGGCCGCTGGCGCTCGTGACGCAGCTCGATGACTTCCGGCCCAGCGGCGACGGCCGGATGTGCAACCGCTTCTATCCCAGGGGCTCCTTCCGCCGGCGCTGGGCCGACGGCCCGGGCGACTGACGCCGGCCCTTCAGGATTCGGCGCTCAGCCGCTCCTGCAGCTCGAGCCACCGCTCCTCGGCGATGGCGAGCTTCGTCTCGACTTCGGTGAGCGCTGCGTGCAGGCGGAGTGCCTCGGCGGGGTCGGCTGTGGCCAGCAGGGCGGCGTGCCGCTCCTTCTTCTCAGCGTCGAGGCGGGCGACCGACTTTTCCAGGGTGGCCAGCTCCTTCCGCAGGGCTCGGTCGTCGCTCGCCGGCGGCCGCGCGGCCCGTCCGCCGCGAGGCGGGGCAGGGGGGCGGTGGCGGCCGGCCGCAACCTCGGCTGCGTCGATCTCGCCGGTGACCTTGGCCACGTAGGTGTCGTAGTCGCCGAGGTGATCCACGACCCGGCCGTCCCGCACCTCGATCACGGTGGTGGCCACGGTCCGCATGAAGGAGCGGTCGTGGCTCGTGAAGATCACGGTGCCTGCGTAGTCGGTGAGGGCCTTGGCCAGCGCCTCGACCGTCTCCACGTCGAGGTGGTTGCCCGGCTCGTCGAGCACGAGCACGTTGGCCGTGCCCAAGAGCAGGCCGGCGAGACAGAGCCGGGCCCGCTCGCCGCCGGAGAGCACCCGCACCGGCTTGGAGAGGGCCGACTGCCGAAACAGCATGGCGGCGGCCAGGTCGAGGATCCGCTGCTGCTTCGTGCCCGGCGCCGCGGCCCGCTCCAGGTGGTCGAGCACGGTCATCCGCTCGTCGAGGCTCGTGTAGACGTGCTGGGCGTAGGTGCCGACCTCACAGCCATGCCCCCACTTCACGTCGCCCGCGAGCGGCTCGAGCGAGCCGACGAGGGTCCGCAGGAAGGTGGTCTTGCCCTGGCCGTTGTCGCCGACGATCGCCGCTCGCGAGCCGTGCACGATCTCGAGGGCGATGTCACGGGCCACGGCGTGGTCGGGGTAGCCGATCGCAAGGTCGCGACAGCGAACTGCCGCGCCACGCCGCGGGGCGATTTCGGGGCAGCGAATCGCGGCGGTGGGCGCGTCGACCGGGATCTCCTCGAGTTCGAGCTTCTCGAGTTCCTTGGCCTTCGACTTGGCGCGCGAGGCGGTCGAGGCCCTGGCCCGGTTGCGGGCGATGAAGTCCTCGAGTTCCCGCTTCCGGCTGAGCACGGCGGCGTTCGTCCGCTCGATCGTCAGCCGGCGCTCTTGCTGGTGGACGAGGTAGTCGTCCACGGGGCCGGGATGGAGCGTCAGCTTGCCGTGGGTGAGGTCGAGCGTCTGGTCGCAGGTGGCGTTGAGGAAGGCCCGGTCGTGGGAGACCACCACGCAGGCCTCGCGATACCCGCGCAGAAAGTGCTCGAGCAGGATCTGCGTCCGCAGGTCGAGGAAGTTGGTGGGCTCGTCGAGCAGCAGCAGATTGGGCTCGTGGAGCAGGAGCGCCGCGAGCTTCACCCGGGTCTGCCAGCCGCCGGAGAGTTCCTTGACGGGCCCAGTGAGCATCGCTCCCTTGAGTTCGAACTCGCCGGCCACCTCGCCGCACTTCCAGTCGGGCTTGCCGCTATCCCGCTGGAGGAAGTCGAGCGCGCTCTCGCCGGGCAGGAACGGGTCGTGCTGCCGCAGGTAGCCCAGGCGGAGCCGCGGGTGGCGGACGACCTCGCCCGAGTCGAGTTCCTCCTCGCCGAGGATGATCCGCAGGAGCGTGCTCTTCCCGGCCCCGTTGCGACCGATGAAGCCCACCCGCCCGTCGTCGGTGATGGTGGCGCTGGCCCCGTCGAGGAGCACCTGCTCGCCGTACCGCTTGAAGGCGTTCTGGATGTCTAAAAGTACCGCCATCCAGAATCCGAATCAGGCAGGAACGAAGAGCGGAGGGCACGGGAGTCGAACCCGCAACCGGTTTCCCGGCACCACATTTCCAGTGTGGCCGCTAGCCATTCGCTTACCCTCCAAATGGCACTTTTTCGGGCTGTCCCAACCGCTGCCCCCACCACGATCCGTCTCCGGCGGTGGGGCTGTGCGGCTTGGGAAGCCTGAAAGCGTCAAGAGATTCTACATCGCCCTGGCCAGTCAGGCATCCCCCGGCCCGGCACCCGGCGGCGCGGCTATCCTTGCAGGATGGCCCCTCCCGCTACCAAACAGACCACTCCGCCGCTCACGATCGTGTTCTTCGGCCTCGGGGCCGTGGGCTCGAGCATGCTCATCTGCCTGGCCGAACTGGCCGAGCGGGACGGCATTCCCGTGCGGTTCAAGGTGTTCGTGATCGACCCGGCGGGGGCCCGCGAGGCGCTGTATCACGCCGAGCGGCTGATGCGGCGAATCGAAATCATCGGTGTCGAGAGCTTCGATCCGATCCTGGATCCGGCCGGGCCCATCTCCGAGAAACTCGCCGGCGCCAGCCTGCTCGTCAACGCCGCGATCCCGCGGTTCAACTGCCCGATCATCGAGCTTGGGGTTCGCCTCGGGGTGCACACGCTCGACCTGGCCTCCGACATGTACAACCCGGAGACGGCCAACTCCCTCACCTTCGCCCAGTATGCCCACGACCGCGCCCTGCGGGACAAGGGGGTGGCGGCGCTCATCAACATGGGCATCTCCCCGGGCATCACCAACTTCCTGATCGGCGAGCGGATCTGCCGGATCAGTGCCGCGCATCGCAAGGATCTCGACATCGAGTCGATCGACCTCTTCCTGCTCGAGGACATCGATGCCGATGCCGTGATTTTTTCCTGGGCCCCAGCGGTCGCCCTCGACGAGCTCTCGCAGAGCCCGCTGCAGCTGCGGGACGGCCGGATGGTGATGCATGACCCGTTCACCGGGGCCAGGGACTACCAGTTTCCGCACGAGCCCCGGTCCTGGCGGCAGTATCCGCTCTATCAGGAGGAGCTCCTCTCGCTGCACCGGTCGTATCCGGCGGTGGAGAACATCGGGGTCTTCACGGGCGGCTCGGAGGTCGAGCTCGTCAAGGCGCTGCACCAGCTCAACCTGCTCTCGAAGGAGTCGCTCGGAGCCAACCCGGAGCTCACGATCGAGGCGGTCGTGAGAGCCGCGATGCCCGGGATGAAGAAGCCGCGGCGGATCGAGGATTACCTGCGGTCGGGCGTGATTCGCCGCACGCACTTCTGTGCGGCGGCCGAGATTCGCGTGAGCGAGTCGGTGCGAAACGAGCGGCAGACCATCATCGAGACGGTGGGCCTGAGCTTTCTCCGGTACCGCGAGCTGCTCGGGACCCCCTACGCCGGTGCCACCTACATTTCGTATCCCACGGCGGTGGGCGCCGCGATCCTCGGGTGGCACACCCTCTGCCACGTGCGGGCGGAGCCAGGCAGCATTCGGGGCGTGGTGAACGGTGAGGACCTGGCCCGGCTGCTGCCGCAGCCCCGCATCGACGCGGTCCGCCGCGATCTGGTGGCGTGGGACATCGACCTGTTCGAGAGCACCCGTGACGCGGAAAGCGGGTAGGCAAGGCCCGCCTCGGTTCCCCGACCCACATTGCAAGAGGGTGGTTCCGATGCTCCAACCCCTCCGTGCTCA
>CAMCPF010000316.1 GCA_945876515.1 Candidatus Kuenenia stuttgartensis | reverse complement strand
CCATTGCCGGAAGTAGCCGCGGGCCTGTGGTCCGCGGATTCCGTTTGCCAGGCCGACGCGTTTGCGGCGGGCAGAATGCCCGCCGCTACAAAGCATGGGCAACCCCTCGCAGTCCATTGCCGGAAGTAGCCGCGGGCCTGTGGTCCGCGGATTCCGTTTGCCAGGCCGACGCGTTTTCGGCGGGCAGAATGCCCGCCGCTACAGATTCGTCTAAACAAACATCGCGCGCCACTCCGCGCACGAGCACGGCCGCCCGGAGGTGCGGCCGGCGGCAGCGGCCGAAGGCCGGAGTGCCGCCAAGACCGCCGGGGCCATGGATGGCCCGGCGGTCGCTACTCTTGGTCGCCGCGGAGCTTGGCGAGCACGCTGTAGTCCTCGAGCGTGGTCGTGTCGCCGACGGTTTCCTTGCCCGCGGCGATGTCGCGAAGCAGCCGCCGCATGATCTTGCCGCTGCGGGTCTTGGGCAGCGTCGCGGTGAAGTGGATGTCGTCGGGCGCGGCCAGCGCTCCGATCTGGTGGCGGACGTGCTTGCGGAGCGCGTCCTTGAGCGCGTCGTTGGGCTCGCCGCCCCGGAGCGTCACGAACACCGCGATTGCCTCCCCCTTCACCTCGTGCGGCCGGCCCACCGCCGCCGCCTCGGCCACGGCCGGATGGCTCACGAGGGCGCTTTCGACCTCGATCGTCGAGAGCCGGTGGCCGGCGACGTTCAGGACATCGTCGATCCGCCCCATGATCCAGTAGTAGCCGTCGGCGTCCTGGCGGGCGTTGTCGCCGGCGAGGTACTTGCCCGGCACCCGCGACCAGTAGGTCTCCACGAACCGCTCGTCGTCGCCCCAGATCCCGCGGAGCATGCCCGGCCAGGGCTGCTTCATCACCAGCCAGCCTCCTTCCCCCTGCTCCACCGGCTGGCCGGCGGCGTCCACGATCTCCGGCACCACGCCCGGCAGCGGGAGCGTGCAGCTGCCTGGCTTGGTGGGCGTGCAGCCGGGCAGCGGGCTCATCATGATCCCGCCCGTCTCCGTCTGCCACCAGGTGTCGACGATCGGGCACCGCTTGCCGCCGATCACCTCGTGGTACCAGATCCAGGCCTCGGGATTGATGCCCTCCCCCACCGTGCCCAAGAGCCGGAGGCTGGAGAGGTCGCGGCCCTCGATGTGCTGCATGCCCCACTTCATGAACGAGCGGATCGCCGTGGGGGCTGTGTAGAAGATCGTGGGCTTCTCCTGCTCGATGATCTCCCAGAACCGTCCCTCGTGGGGTGCGTTGGGGGCGCCTTCGTAGATCAGGATGCTCGCGCCGGCGGCCAGCGGGCCGTAGGTCACGTAGCTGTGGCCGGTGATCCAGCCGCAGTCGGCGGTGCACCAGAAGAGGTCGTCGTCGCGGAGGTCGAAGACCCACTCGGCCGTGGCCTTGGCCCAGAGGATGTAGCCCGCCGTGGTGTGCTTGATGCCCTTCGGCTTCCCCGTCGAGCCGCTGGTGTAGAGGATGAAGAGCGGGGCCTCCGAGTCCATCGCCGCGGCGGGCAGGTCGGCAGGCTTGTCCGCGACGAGGTCGTGCCACCAGATGTCGCGGCCCGGCTGCATCGACACCTCCTGGCCGGTCCGCTTAAGCACGATCACGTGCTTCACGGTCGTGGGCGGGTGGTTCTTCGAGGCGAGCGCGTCGTCGACGTTCTTCTTGAGCGGCAGCTGCGCCCCGCGCCGCCAGCCGCCGTCGGCCGTGATCACCGCCACGGCCGCCGCATCCTGGTTGCGGTCGGCGATCGCCTCGCTGGAGAAGCCGCCGAAGATCACCGAGTGGACCGCGCCGATCCGGGCGCAGGCGAGCATCGCGATCACGAGCTCAGGCGTCATCGGCATGTAGATCGAGACCACGTCGCCCGCCTTGATCCCGAGCGACAGGAGGCCCGCCGCGAACCGGCAGACCTCGGCATGGAGCTCGCGGTAGGTGAACGCCCGCCGCTCGCCCGCAGGCTCGCCGACCCACACGATCGCCGTCTTGTCCCCCTTGCCGGCGGCGATCTGGGCGTCGAGGCAGGCGGCCGAGGCGTTCGTCCTGCCGCCGGGAAACCACTTCGCGACCGGCGGCCGCCAGTCGAGCACCTGCGAGTAGGGGGTCATCCAGGGGAGGGCCTTGGCCCGCTCTCCCCAGAAGGCCGCGGGGTCGGCCGCGGCCGCGTCGTAGAGCCGTTGGTACTCCGCGAGCGAGCCGATCCGGGCCCGGGCTGAAAACTCCGGCGGCGGCGGGAAGACCCGCAGTTCATTCATCACGCTCGCCACCCGCCCCGCCGCCTTGGCTTCCGCCTCTGCCATCGTCGCCTGCTCCCTGCGTGTGAACCCCGCGCCCTTCGCGGACTGGAACAATCCCTGGAATCGTCTGGAATCAGCCGCCCCGCCGTCCCCTGCCGGTCACTTCACCGCCGGCTCGGCCCGCCGCACCGTCGCGCGGGCCGGACGGGCGTAGTCGGCGGCGATCCGGGCCGCCTCCTCGACCGACATCTCACCGGGCTGGATCCAGAACCGATACCCGACCTCGAGCGGCTTGCCAGGCTCGAGATCGTGAGCGAAGTAGGAGCCGAAGCGGGCGTAGTCGCGTTCGCTCATCCGGGCCTCGCCGGGGTTCTCCGGCCGGTTCACCCGCAGGGCCGTGTACCGCTGCCCACCCACCACGAAACTCGCGGCGTGCCAGGAGGCGTTGACGTAGGTCTTGTCCTGCGGCCAGTTGCGATACTCGCCGGGCTTGGCCTTGCCGTCGGGGCGGAGGTAGTAGGTCTGCCCCTTCGTCGCCTCGTGCACCTCGTTGGAGGCCCGGAAGTGGACGCCCGCATGCTGCGGGTCGCCGTCGAGGCGGACCGGTGACTGGGCCTCGAGCCGGCTGGCGAAGTCGATCACCGTGCCGCCGGCCACCGGCACCACGTCGACTTCCCGCGTCTCCCCGAGCACCGACTCCCCCTCGCTGCCGATCCAGTCGATCGTGATCCGCTGCACGCCAGCCACCGGCCCGGCCGACTCGACGAGCGTCTCACGGTGCTCCTGCCGCGCCTTGCGGCCGCAGTGCCAGCAGTCCGACTTCGTGCCCTGGCCCGGGCCGTGGGCGATCCGGTTGTAGCCGAAGAAGATGCCTCGATGGTGGGTGTACTGCCCGCCGTCGCCCTTGGTGAGCCGGATCCCGGTGGCGGGATCGAAGACGTGGTGGAACGGCTTGTAGGTGCGCACGCGGCTCGCCTCGTCGGCCGCGTCGTAGGTCGGCTTCTCGTACCGCACCAGCGGCTTGCCGCCGAGCAGGAGGCTGGCCGCCTCGGGCTCGGTGGTCCAGGAAAGCCGCGCGGGCTTGGGCTCGGCCGCCGGCGGGGCGGGTTCGGCGGTCACCTCCACGGCGGCACCGGCAGGCAGCCGGGGCAGCACGAACAGGAGGTCGCGCCGCACGGTGACGGGCTCGGCGAAATCGGCCCGGTCGGAGAGCAGAGCGGGCTCGACCAACTGGCCTTCGATCTGGGAGCCGTCGGCCAGGACGATCCGCATCGCCGCCTCGGCCAGGGCCCGAGGAACGTCGAGCGGCACGCGAACCGGAAGATTGGAGCGGTCCACGTCGCCCGGATCGACCGCGATCGACCAGCCCATGGGCTCGTCGGCCCGAGCGACCGCCACCGCCAAGAGGGCGAACACCAGCCACTGGCCGCCGCCGAGCCGCCGCCAGAGCAGCATGCGAGCCGCGTCTCGTGCCATCATGGACTTCCCTCCGGGGCCGTTGGCGGGCGATTTGCCGGCACAAGCCCATATCGACAGCAGACCATCCCCGCGCCCCTCAGGCAATGCCCCCGCCGCTGCGGGCGGCACCCACGGCGGCCCCGCGCCGAAACGGGTCGCCACGGTCGGCGTCGTCTCCAAAGCCGATCCCCAGCGCGCGGGCCGACTGCACGGCCGACCCGTGGGGGTCGACCGTCGAGAGCTGGCGAATCGCCGTCGCGATCGGCACGCTCGCGATCTCGGGCGGCCGGTAGCAGACCATCTCGCCGAGCCGCCCCTCGTGGACCAGCCGCACGGCATGGGCTCCGAACTCCGTCGCCAGCATCCGGTCGAACGCGGTGGGAGTTCCACCCCGCTGCAGGTGGCCGAGCACGACCGTGCGGACGTCGCGGTCGAGCCGCG
>CAMCPF010000315.1 GCA_945876515.1 Candidatus Kuenenia stuttgartensis | reverse complement strand
CGCCGCCTCGTCAAGACTCGGCACGTAAAGGTCGAGAAAGGGCAGGGCGGGGGCCACGTCCTCGAGACAACCGCCGCTGCCGCCGGTCTCGAGGGCCACCCGGCATCCGGCCTCACGGATGAGCCGCGCGGCGTCGGCCAGGTCGCTCTCGAGGCCTGGCAGCAGACCCGCGTAGCCGAGGATCACCCACTGAGCCCGCGCCAGAAGCGGCAACTGCCGGCGGATCCAGGCCAGGTCGATCGCGGCACAGGCGCCGACATGATGCGCGAAGCTCCGCTCGCCGGAGGGATCGATGAGCACGGCCGTGGTGCTCGTGGCCCCGCCTGGAACCGCCTCGAGCCCGGCGGTGTCGAGGCCCTCGCTGGCGAGATGCTCCCGAATCAAGCAACCCCAGGGGTCGTGGCCCACCAGGCTGGCGGCGGAGACCGAGAGACCCAGCCGGGCCAGACCGATGCCGGTGTTGCACACGATCCCCCCGGTCGTGACCTCGATCGGATCGACGTGAAACAGTCGCCCGCCGCCCACCGGCTGCGCGAGCGTCACCGGCCGCACCAAAATGTCGGCCACGCAGGTGCCCACCACCGCGCAGTCGAACCGCTTCGCCGCCGTCACGCGAGAATCCCCTCGATCACATGCCCGTGCACGTCTGTCAGCCGCCGCTCGATGCCGTTGTTGTAGAAGGAGAGCCGCGTGTGATCGAGGCCGAGCAGGTGGAGGATCGTGGCGTGGAGGTCGTAGATCGTCGCCACGTGCTCCACGGCCTTGTAGCCGAACTCGTCGGTAGCGCCGTGGGAGAAGGCCCGCTTCACGCCAGCGCCGGCCAGCCAGACGGTGAACCCGGAGGGATTGTGGTCGCGGCCGCTGGCTCCCTTCTGGAAGGTCGGCATCCGGCCAAACTCGGTCACGAAGGCCACGAGCGTGTCGGCCAGCAGGCCGCGGTCCTTCAGGTCCGCGAGCAGGCCCGCCACGGGCTGGTCGAGCACGGGACCGTGCACTGAGTACTGCTTGACGAGTGACTTGTGGCCGTCCCAGTTGCCCACGCCCTCGCCCATCGCATACGCCCCATTGAAGAGCTGCACGAACCGCACGCCCTTCTCGACCAGCCGCCGGGCGAGGATGCAGTTGCGGGCGAACCGGGCCTTGAGGGTGTTCTGCGTGTCGTCGGCGCCGTAGAGGGCGAGCGTGGCGGCCGACTCGTCGGAGAGGTCGGCGATCCTGGCGGCTGAGAGCTGCATCCGGGCCGCGAGTTCGTAGGCGCTGATCCGAGCGGCCAGATCGCCGTCGCCGGGATGCCGCGCGAGGTGTTCCTCGTTGAGCCGCCGGAGAAACTCCCGCCCGGCCAGGTCGGCCGGCTCCGGCAGCCGCGTGGGCCGGGCGAGGTTGGGGATCGGCCTATCGGCGTTGAACGCCGTGCCCTGGTACACGGCCGGCAGGAAGGCGCTCTGCCACTGCCGCGGGCCCACCTGCGGCACACCGCGGGGATCGGGGATCGCCACGAACGCCGGCAGATCGTCGCATTCGCTGCCGAGCGCATAGGTCACCCAGGCGCCAATGCTCGGGAAGCCGTCGAGCGTGAAGCCGGTGGCCATCTGATTCTCGGCCGGCCCGTGGGTGTTGCTCTTGGCCGTCATCGAGTGGATGAAGCACATCTCGTCGGCGAGCCCGCCAAGCCGCGGCAGGAGGTCGCTCGTCAGCTTGCCGCTCTCGCCCCGCGGCTTGAACTCCCACTGCGGCTTGACCAGGTTGCCCTGTTCCCCTTGGAACGTGATCAGCTTCCCGCCGCCGGGCGTGGGCATCGGGGTGTCGTGGCGCCGGACGAGCTCGGGCTTGTAGTCGAAGGTGTCGACGTGCGAAAGCGCCCCGGAGCAGAAGATCACGAGCACGTTTTTCGCCTTGGGGGCGAAGTGTGGCGGCCGCGGCGCGGAGGGATGCGCCGGGTTGATCTGCGGCCGGATCGGCAGCCCCGCAGCAAGCAGTCGCTGCTGATCGAGGAGGGCCGCTAGGGCGATGCCGCCCAGGCCCGTGCCGCCCCAGTGGAGGAAGGCGCGGCGGTCGAGCAGGTGGCGGCCGGCGTGAGAGAGGGGTAGATCCATCAATACACCGTGATGAACTCGCTGGCGTTATAGAGGCTACGGCACAGCACCGGCAGCCCGTGAGCCGTGACGAGCTCCGCTCCGGCTGCGAGTTCGTCGGCCGTGGCCTCGCGGCCGAAGGCCAGCAGGACGGCCCGGGCCACCTGGCGGGCCGGGTCTGTCCCCGCCACCTCTGTCACCCGGGCCGCGAACCGATCGGCCTGATCGAGGAGGAAGTCGCCGTTGAGCATGTTGAGCGCTTGCAGCGGCGTGGTGCTGACGGTGCGGGCCGGCTGGGCCTGGCCGGCGTCGGGGCAGTCGAAGGCGCCGAAGAAGGTGTCGAGTTCGGCCCGGGGTTTGGACTGGTAGACCATCCGGCGAAACTCGGCGGGCGTGTATGCGGTCTTCGTCACGTAGACCTTGACGTAGTTGCCGTTGGGCTCGAACAGGTCGAAACCAGGGCCGCCCATCCGCCGGTCGAGGCTGCCGCTCACCGCCAGGATCGCGTCGCGGAGCGGCTCGGCTTCGAGCCGCCGCGGCGGGGAGCGCCAGAGCAGCCGGCTGCCGGCGTCCACGGCGAGCGCCTCGGCGCGGGCCGCGGTCGCCTGCCGATAGGCTCGGCTCGTGACGACAAGCCTGTGCAGATGCTTGAGCCGCCAACGATCGGCGGGGCTCGCGGGCTCGACCAGCTCGCTTGCCAGCCAGTCGAGCAAGGCGGGGTGCGAGGGCGCTCCGCCGTTGACGCCCAAATCGCTCGGGGTGTCCACGATCCCGGTGCCGAAGTGGTGCTGCCAGAGTCGGTTCACGATCACGCGGGCCGTGAGCGGGTTGGCGGGTGAGGCGATCCACTCGGCGAGCTGCCTGCGGCGGTCCTGCTCGGGGGCATCGGCCGGTAGATCCCACCGGGATCCGATCTGCGTGAGGCTGCCCGGGGCGATCTCCTCGCGGGGGGAGAGCGGGTCGCCGCGGAAGAAGCGGTGGGTGGGGCCGGGCTGGCGGAAGCTGCCGATGTAGGCTCGGGCCGGCTCCTTGAGGCCCTTGAGCCGCTTGTCGAGATCAGCGATGCCGGCCAACAGGCTCTCGGCCTCGGCCCGCTCGTTGGGCGAGAGCCCGGCGAACTGCTCGGCCGGCGGCGCGTCGCTGCCGAACGGGATCCGGTCGGCGTCGCTGGCCACTCGCCTCCAGTCCTTGCCGTCGAGCGATATGGCCACCTCGTAGCGGGTGGCCAGCCGGTCGGAATACCGCGGCGTGGGGCTGCGGTCGCGGCTCCAGGCCACCCGCTCGATCTCGCGCGGCTCCGCGAGCTCGAGCTGCACCCAGCCCTTGCCCGGCTCGTTCGAGATCCAGGAGTGAGAGTTGCCATACTTGCCGTCGTTCACATGGGCCAACTGGTGGATCGGATTGCCGCCGGCGGCGTACACGCCCGACGCGGTCGGCCGCGCGGCGAGGGCCGCGTTTACGCCGTCGGTGGAAAACACCTCGAGCTCGTCGAGGCACGGCTCGGCGTTGGATGTGGCATGAATCGTGAACCGTACGAACTTCGCGGTCACGGCCGGGAAGACGTCCACGTTCTCGCCGGCCGACACTTGCGGCTTGAGCGCCGGCGATGGGCTCGCCGCCCGCAGCTCCGCGAGTCGTCGCAGGGCCGCGGCCCGCTCCCGTTCCACGTCGGCGAGGCTCTGCTGCCGGGCCGCCGCTTCTGCGGCGCTCTCGAGCGGCCGCTCGCCGTGCTGCACCCCCTCGAACACGGCCTTGAGTCGGTAGTAGTCGGCCTGGGGCACGGGATCGAACTTGTGGTCGTGGCAGCGGGCGCAGCCCACGGTGAGGCCGAGGAACGCTCCACCGGTGGTGCTCACGATATCGTGGAGTTCGTCGGCCCGCTGGTTCGCGGTGAGCCCGGGATCCGGTGACTTGACGCGGTCCACGGGTCCGCCGACGAGGAAGCCCGTGGCCGCGTCGGCGAGCAATGCGTCGCCGGCGAGCTGCTCCTTGACGAACAGGTCGTAGGGCTTGTCGGCGTTGAGCGACTCGATCACCCAGTCGCGGTAGGGCCAGGCGTTGGCCCGGGCCTTGTTGGTCTCGAAG
>CAMCPF010000314.1 GCA_945876515.1 Candidatus Kuenenia stuttgartensis | reverse complement strand
GGATCGCCGAATGGGTCGTGAGCCGGAGCGTGACGGCGACTGCCGAGGCATCGGCGGCGGTCACGGCGAGCTGGCCGGTCTCGGCGAGCGGCCGGCCCGTCTCCGGGTCGCGCAGGTCGGCGAGGGCGGTGGCGACGGCAGTGGGATCGATGGTGGGCATGAGCGAACTCGTTCTCTCAGGGTTGTGGGCGTCGTTGGTGGGGGCCGGGGTTGCCCGTGCCATCTCGCTGGACGCTCCCTTCGGGCATCCTGCCCTCCGGTCGCTCGAAGGAAACCTCGCGTCGCAATCCTTGCTGCACTCGGTTTCCTACGCCGCTCGATTGGCACGGGCAACCCCTCACCGTCAGCCATTTCGGCCAACAGAAGTCTCAGACTGGACTGCTCGATGGCCTGAGCACCTCTCCTTGGTGTATCCGTGAGGGGCTGCCCATGCTCCGAGAGCCGGCGTTGGCGGCAAGCGAAGGCAGGATGCGGAAAGCGCGGCCGCCATCGAGTGAGCGAAGGGCAGGATGCCCGTAGCGAACGACCGGCGACGGGGCATGGGCAGCCCCGAACCGCCGCCCAAGGTGGCGCATCGCGTCCTCAGAGTCGGGGGTGCTGATCGGGTGTGGCCGCGACGTCGCCCGTGACGGCGGGCACGGGGCTGGTCAGGCTCTTGCCGGCGCGGGTCGCGGCCGCCAAGAGGCCGCGGGGCTGGATGGTGACGAAGCCCACGAGCACCAGGCAGGCGAGCATCGCCAGCCCGCCGGCCAGGCCGCCGTCGGCCTGCACGCCCCGCTTCGTGGTCTTGAAATACATCGCCGCGATGATCCGCAGATAGTAGGCCGCAGCGATCGCCGCGTTCACCGCCAGGAGCACCGCCAGCGCCACGAACCAGGTGCGGCGGCTGCCCCAGGTGATCGGCAGGGTGCCGTCCACCTCGAGGGCCGAGAGGGCGAGAGTGAGCTTGCCCCAGAAGCCGGGCAGCGGTGGGATGCCGGCCAGGCTCAAGCCGAACACCGCGATCGCGAAGGCGGCTACGGGGTTCGTGCTCGACAGGCCGTCGAGGTCGTCCACCGTGCTGATCTCGTCGCGGGGCGGGCGGGGGCCGCTGGTGGTCGTCCACTCGGGCCAGCGATGGCCGAGATAGGCCAGGGCTCCGAAGATGCCGATCGTGGGCAGGACGTAGGTGGCCAGATAGAAGAGCGTGGCGGTCATGCCGCCCAGGCCCTGTGTCCAGCGGGCGTCGGCCGCGGCCACGTCGCCCAGCGGTCGATCCGCTTGGGTGGCGGCCGCCGCGGCCGCTACCGCCACGCCCACCAGGAGGTAGCCCGAGTGGGCGATCGAGGAGCAGGCGAGCAGCCGGCGGAGGTTCGTCTGCCAGAGGGCCATCACGTTGCCGACCGTCATCGTGATCGCCGCCAGGATCGCGGCCAGCCGCCAGAAGAGGTCGAGGTGGGCCGTGGCGGCCGGGCCGATGCCGGACGCGTCGGGCTCGGCCGTCACGCCCAAGGCCACGAGCCGCGCGAGCACCACGACGCCCGCCAGTTTGGGCAGGGTGGAGAGTACCGCGGCGTTGCCGGGGCCCGCGCCTTCGTAGACGTCGGGGGCGTAGAAGTGCATGGGCACGGCTGCGAGGCGGAAGGCGGCACCCACGACCGTCATGCCGAGGGCCACCGGCAGGAGCACCGTGGCCATGCCGGAGACCGGGCCGTCGGCCGACTGCATCACGCGGGCGATTCCCGCCAGGCTCGTGGTGCCGGCGATCCCGTAGAGCGTGGCGGCCCCGTAGAGAAACACGGCCGAGGCGATCAGCGAGAGGAAGAAATACTTGATCGCCGCCTCCCGGCCGCGGTCATCGGTCCGCTTGAGCCCCAACAGCACGTAGGTCGGGATCGAGACGAGTTCGAGACCTGCGAACAGCAGCACGAGGTCGTCGGCAACGGCCACGAGCGAGAGCCCCGCGAGCATCACGAGGAACGTGCCGGCCTCCTCGCAGGTGCCGCCGCGGTGGAGCCCCGGGCCGCGGCTGGTGGCGGCGGTGAACACATCGCCGGATTGGACGAGGGCCAAGAGCGCGCCGGCGCCGAGCACCACCCAGCGGACGAAGGTCGAGAAGGCGTCGACCGTGACCGGCCCCGCGGTGACCGATGCGCCGTCGGCGGGCTGGCCGCCGGCGAGGCTCATGGCCGCCAGGATCCCAGCCAGGGCCACGAGCCAGCCTTGGCGGAGCCCGGCGAAGGCGCCACCGAGGTAGGCGACGAGCGCCGCCGCCACCAGGGCGATCTCGGGCGCGAGCAGGGCGACGGAATCGAGCGAGGTCATGGCGTGCGATTATCGGGAGGGGTGGCCTGTGCCGGGGAGACGGCCTTGCTGGCGAGCGGAGCCACGGATGGCGGGAGCGAAGCCAGCATGGAGTGAGCGGAGGCCGGGACGGCCGGAGCGAACGTCCGGTCGACACGGCACAGGCCACCCCGGACCAGGCCTGGGGCGTCACGAACAACGCTGTTGTCCCCCGCCGCAGGGGAGTCGATGGTCATGCGGGCGGCAAAGGCGGCGGCCGCGGCCTCGGTCGTGCCGCGCACGGCCGCCGAAACCGGGGCCAGGAACATCCCCGGCGTGAGGCCGATCCAGACCACGAACACGGCCAAGGGCGCGAGGGCTGCGAACTCGTGCCAGCGGATGTCGAGCCGCTCACCGGGATCGGCGTGGCCGTGGCCGGCACTGTGGCCAACCGCGTGTCCATGCGTGCTGCCGTGTCGCGGCGGCTCGCGCGAAGCGCCAAAAAACACACGCTGCACCGCCTGCAGCATGTACCAGGCCCCGAGCACCACGCCCACCACGGCCAGCACCGCGAGCGAGAGATACCAGGCCTGCCAAGCGGGCGAGACGCCGCTCCAGGCCCGCTGGAACGAGCCGGCCAGGATCAGGAACTCCCCCACGAATCCGTTCAGGCCCGGAAGGCCGATACTCGAAAACGTGAACAGCATGAAGAACACGGTGAGCCACGGGGCCTTGGCGGCGATCCCGCCCAGGTTCGCGATGCTGCGGGTGTGGAACCGCTCGTAGAGCATGCCCACGATCGCGAACAGGCCGGCCGAGGCGAGGCCGTGGTTCACGAGCTGGAGGTTCGCTCCCTCGATCGCCACCGGAGTGAGGGCGAAGAGCCCCATCACCACGTAGCCCATGTGGCTCACCGACGAGTAGGCGACCAGCCGCTTGAGGTCGGTCTGCACGAGCGCCACGAGGGCCCCGTAGATGATGCCCGCGACGCCGAGGGCGAAGAGCCAGGGCGCCGCGGCGGCCGTGGCCTGGGGGAGCATCGGCATCGAGAACCGCAGGAAGCCGTAGATGCCGATCTTGAGCAGCACGCCGGCCAGATCCACCGAGCCGCCGGTGGGGGCCTCGACGTGGGCCAGCGGCAGCCAGGTGTGCAGCGGCACGATCGGCACCTTGACGGCGAAGCCCGCCAGGAGCGCCAGGAACACGATCATCTGCAGCCACCCCCCCTCGGCCGTCATCGGCAGCGGGTGGAGCATGGTGGCGTCGGTGAGCGACTCGATGTCGAAGGTCACGGTGCCCTCGTGGAACGTGTTCCAGAGCACGATCGTGAGCAGACCCAGGAAGGTCAGGAGGCTGCCGGCCAGCGTGTAGACGAAGAACTTGACCGCCGCCTTCCGCCGCTCCTCGTGGCCCCAGATGCCGATCAGGAAGAAGAGCGGCACGAGCGTGAACTCGAAGAACACGTAGAAGAGCAGCACGTCGCGGGCCGCGAACACGCCGAGCATCGCCGCCTCGAGCACGAGCAGGAGCGCGTAGAAGCCGACCGGCCGCTCCTTGATGGCGTCCCAGCTGACGAACACCGCCGTCACCGAAAGCAGGGCGGAGAGGGCGAACATCCAGAGCGAGAGGCCGTCGAGTCCGAGCGACAGCCGGACGTCGAAGATGCCGCCCGTGAGCCAGGGCACGTCGATCCGGGCGAAGGGAATCCCCAGCGAGGCGGTCGGGTCGGCGAGGTAGCGGAGCACGAGCCAACCGGCCAGGCCGAGCGTGGCCACGGCCGAGACCGCGGCACTCTGCCGCACAGCCGAGAGACCCCGGCCCCCGAGCGCCCAGGCCACGACCGCACCGACGAGCGGCGTGAGGATCGTGAGCAGGAGGTGATCCTTGGGGCTGAAGCCGTTCATGGGAG
>CAMCPF010000313.1 GCA_945876515.1 Candidatus Kuenenia stuttgartensis | reverse complement strand
AACGCCTTCGCCCACGAGTCGGGCATCCATCAGGACGGGATGCTCAAGGAGCGGAGCACCTATGAGATCATGCGGCCGGAGGACGTGGGGCTGGAGAAGACCGACCTCGTGCTCGGCAAGCACAGCGGCCGGGCGGCCCTGGCCGACCGGGCCAAGGCCCTTGGCTACGAGCTCGACGCGGAGCAGCTGAAGACGGTGTTCGAGCAGTTCAAACTGCTGGCCGACCGCAAGAAGGAGATCTACGACGGCGACGTGGCGGCGCTTTGTGAGCAGCAGTTCGCGGCGCTGCCGGAGCAGTTCGCCTATGTGGGCTACACCCTGACCAGCGAGTCGGCCGCCTCTCCGACCGTCACGCTGCGGGTGCTGCAGAACGGTGAGCCCCGATCGGTGACGATCACGGCCGGCGACGGCCCGATCGATGGGATCTTTCTGGCGATCGAGAAGCTCACGGGGATCACCACCTCCTGCCGCGATTTCCGCGTCCAGGCGGTGACGGTCGGCAAGGACGCCCAGGCCGAGGTGACCGTCGAGCTCGAGCACGCCGGGCAGGTGCAGCGGGGCCGAGGGGTGTCGACCGACTCCCTCGAGGCCTCGGCCCGCGCCTTCCTCGCGGCCACCAACCGGCTCGCTCTCGGCGCCCAGCCGCGGCTCCACCCGCAGCGGGTCTGAGCTGCAGCCTCGAGTTGCGGCCTGATGCCGGGCGCGGTCAGGGCCCGCCGAAGCCGACGCGGCTCTCCTTGGCGGCGACGATGAGCCACGTGTCGCCCCGCTTTTCCAGCGACACACGCACAGCGGCGACGGCCGTCGTTCGCGTGCCGCTGTCGATCACGTTGCCGCGGAGTCGTACGAGCACGTCGGCGGTGGCCTGCGTTCCGTCCGGGGCGACCTCGATGGCCGTGCGGGTGACCTCGACGTCTGTCGGCTTCACCTGCCAGAGAACCTTGTCGACCTCCTCACGGAGCGGCCGCAGTTCCGGTGCCACGGCGGCCAGGACGGTTTCGAGGTCATGGTTGGTTGCGGCCACGGCCAGCCGAGGAAACAAGGCCTCTAGTTCCTCCCGATCGGTGACGACCGCCCGATCGGCGACGAAGCAGCCGACCGCAGCCAGGGCGGCGAGGCTTGCGGCCACGAGGCTGCCTCGCGAGCCGGTCGCGAGCCCGTACCAGCCGGCCACGACCGCGGCGACGAGGCCGAGCACGACGAGCGGTGTGGATGACTCGCAGGGCATGCAAGAAACGGGCCGGGGGGCCGGTCAGCCAAGCCAGGCAGCCGGATGGTGATTGGCGGTCATGGCAACAAGGGCGTTGCGTCGTGTCCCGATCGACTGCCCATACCGCCCCAGATCCCGTACGGGCTCGGACCGGTCGTGTGGTCCGCCGCAGCCGGGTCTCCACTCTCGATGTCGTCACCCACGAAGCGGACCGCTCCGTCGGCCATCAGGGCCATGACTCCGCCGGGATGGCGGCTCTGCGGCGTGAGGCTGCCCTGGACAAAGAAATGATTGCAGCGTGGGCCGTTGGGTGGGAGGACGGTGGAAAAACTGACGTACGAAGGCCGGCCGAACTGCCAGGAATACCCGGGAGAGCGGCTGCTCACCAACAGCACGGAGCCTTCCCGGAATCTGCCGCCGCTGAAGCTTGCGAGGCAGGCGGAGGGCGAGTCGCTGTCGCTCCACGCCACGGCGAATCGGTCATTGGCGACCGCCTCGCCATCCTCGCTGATGTAGGTCACGCCGGCCACGGGCCGGCCGCGAGGCACGATGCCGAGGCTGGTTGGGCGGACCCCTTCCGACATAGCGATGGTCTGCGAGAGACCGTCGACGATGGATGCGAGTCGAACCCGGCTTTGGAGGCCGAACAGGCCGCGCAGCCCGGCTTGGAAATGGCCGTCCTCGGCCGGCGGGATCGTCCCGGATGGCCAAAAGCCCGAGAAGCGATCGCCGATCGAGAACAGGTAGTTGTGCGATCCCGGGGCCGGATCGGATGGGCAGAGCAGCGACGGCAGCCGGGCTGAGAGGTAGATGTCGCTGAAGAAAACCGGCCTTCCGGCGGCCACAATCGCCGCGTGCAGGGAATCCTCTCCAATGTAGGGCAGCAGGAACACGTACGCACTCGCTGCGCCGATGCTGGGCCGGGGGTAGGGCTTCATCTCAGGGGGCGTGCCCCAGGCATGGGCCGAGAACGAGTCAGGGCCGCCCATCGCGGGCGGCAGGAAGCCGCGAGCGTCATCATGGAGCATGAAGCCGATGCCCAGTTGCCGGAGCTTGTGTGCGCACGAGAGGCGGCGGCTTGACTCCCGCGCCGACTGGACGCCTCCCATCAAAAGGCCCGCCAGGGAGGCGACGACGGCCACCACGAGCAGCACCTCGAGCAGCGAAAAAGCCCGTCTGACGGCTGTCATGGGTGACCACCAAGATGAAACGTGTCCAAGGCCGCTTCTTGCACGAGCACGCCCGCCCGGAGGTGCGGCCGGCGGCCAGGGCCGAAGGCCCGCGGGCCGCCACGGCTTTGCGGGCCATGGATGGCCGCGAAGCCGTGAATCTATATCGCCTCGCCGCCTCGCTCCCCGGTGCGGATCCGCACGCACTCATCCATCGGCAGCACGAAGATCTTGCCGTCGCCGATCTCGCCTCGCTCTCCCGTGCGGCCCCCCTTGACGATCGCGGCGATCGTTGGCTCCACAAACTCATCGTTGACGGCGATCTGCAACTGCACCTTGCGGAGGAGGTTCACCGCGATCTCGTGGCCGCGGTAGGTCTCGGCATGGCCTCGCTGCCGGCCGAAACCCTGGACGTCGAGCACAGTGAGCCGAAACACCTCGACCTCGGAGAGCGCTTCCTTGACGCTCTCGAGCTTGTTGGGCTGGATGATCGCGATGATGAGTTTCAAGAGTTCCGCCTCGGGGTCAGCACACCGACCGCCCTGCAAGGCTACTCCCCGCCGCCAAACCGTGCCATGCGCAGGGATTGACCCCCGCGCCTCCAGGCCGCGGCCCGCGGCGCGACCCCGAGATTCGTCGAAACGGACGGAGCGTGCCAAAGCCACGCACGAACACGGTCGCCCGGAGGCGCGGCCGGCGGGCGGAGGCCCGCCAAGGCTGCAGGGGGCAGGGATGCCCCTGCAGCCTTGAAGAAAGATGCCCCGGCCTGGGCGAGCTAGGCGGAGTGCCCACCCAAGCCGTTGGGGCATCCTTCTGGATCAGCGTGAATCGTGTGGCGAGTCTGCAGCGTCGAGGCATCTCGAGATGCACCTCGTCCGAGATGGGCAACGCCCTCGATCGAACTGTCTGCAAACGCCGTGCCATCCTCGCCCGCGGCGGCGGGAGGTCGCCCGGCAGATGGAAAGCAAGCGATTTTCCGGCCACGTAACCGCGAAGGTTCCTGCTGGTCGATATCGCGCAGTCCCCCTACCCTGTCGCGTCGGATGTCCGTCGCACGTTTTGGATGCACAGGGCTGCACCAAACGTTGGCAGGCGAGCCAGGGCAGCGGTGTCGTACCGGGCCGGGCGGCGGCAGGGATTCCTGAGGACACGTGCCGAGGCAGTGAGAATGGTGACGCAGCACGACACTCCCGCGGCTGTCGCAGTGGGGCTGCCCCGCGGCGAACTCGTGCAGCGGCTGGCGAGCGCGTTTCATGGGTCGGCAGGGCTGCCTGGCGAGCCTGCCGCGGCGTCGGCCATGCCCTGGCAGGGTGGCCGCCAGGCGGCCCTCGCGCAGCTCACGGCCCTCGATCCGGCCGACTACGCGCGGTCGCGAAACCACGTCGAGGGTGCCGTCTCCAGGCTGTCGCCCTGGATTCGCCACGGCGTCCTCTCGCTGGCCGAGGTCCGCGATGCGGCTGTCGCGCGGGCGGGCGCGGCCGCCGAGAAGTTCGTCTCCGAACTGGGCTGGCGGGATTACTGGAGGCAGGTGCATGCGGCCCTCGGCTCGCGGATCGCGGCGGCCGTCGAGCCGCAGGCCGCTACGCCGCGTGCAGCAGTCTGCGACAAGGTGCCGGCCGACGTGCTCCAGGCCGCGACCGGGATGGCCTGCATCGACGCCTTCGTCCGCCGGCTCCACGACACCGGCTGGCTGCACAACCACGAGCGGATGTGGCTCGCGAGTTGGCTCGTGCATGTCCGCGGCGTCGAGTGGCGAGCCGGGGCCGACTGGTTTCTCTCCCCCCTGGTCGATGGCG
>CAMCPF010000312.1 GCA_945876515.1 Candidatus Kuenenia stuttgartensis | reverse complement strand
CTGCCCGAGTTTTTCCACCCGCTCGACCCGCTGGGCCTGGTGGCGCTTGTGGAGCGGACGCTCCGCGACCCCGACTGGGTGCGGACCCGCGAGGCCGAGATCCGTGCGCGGTTCGTGCCCACCTCGTGGGCGCACACGGCCCGGCAGGTGCGGGCGGCGATCGCGGCCACCGCCGGCAGCGAACTCACGAGGGAGGCGGCCTGAGACATGACCATCCGAGCGCTTGCCAAAGCCTTCGAGCACCACTGCCTGCGTCCCCTGGGGCGGATGCTGCGCAAGGCCCGCCCACGCAGGCCGGGCGGCAGCCGGATCGACCGTCTTGAGCGGCGGGTCGAGGAGCTCGAGAGTCTCGTCCGCGAGCTCACGGGGCTCGCCTACCTGGCGCTCGACGGCGAGCAGCCGGCCGCCGGCGGGCCGACCGAACGCTCCGCCGAGGCTGCGCGGGAGGCCGCGTGAACGCCCGCACGATCCTCGTCGACCTGCGGGGCTGCCAGTTCAACGGCGATCGGGGCATCCCCGCCTACGCCCAGAGCCTCGCCCTCGAACTCTCGCGTGGCCATCCCCACCACCGCTGGCTGCTGCTCCGCGACGACCGCTGGCCGCCGCCGGGCCGGGCTGACGAACTCGCGGCCCACGCCACCTGGTGCACCGCCACCGAGCTCGACCGGCGGCAGGCTCCGGCGATCGACGTGCTTCTGACCGGCTGCTTCTTCCTCCCGCACCATGGCTGCGGCGCCGACTATCTCCTGCCCGGCTGGCTCCGGCGGCAGGCGCCCCGCCGGCTCGGGATCGTCTACGACCTCGTCCCGCTGCTCTTCCCCGAGCGGTACCTGGCCCGCGACCGGACCCGGCGGCAGTATCTCGACTCGCTCGGCGTGCTCCGGGCGAGCGACGGGCTGTTCACCATCAGCCATGCCACCCGCCGCGACACGATCCGCCACGCGGCGGTCGATCCGCTGCGGGTGACCTGCATCTACGGCGACATCGACCATGCCAAGCGCGGCCTCGCGGCCCTGCCTTCCGCGGCCACGGCCGACGTGCCCGCCCGTCACGGCATCGCGGGCCCCTGCTGCGTCTACGTGGGGGGCGACGACTGGCGGAAAAACATGGCGACGGCCGTGCGGGCCTTTGCCCTGTTCCGACAGCGGCACGCCGACCATCAACTGGCGGTGGTGTGCAAGCTCTCCGCGGCCCGGATCGCAGAGCTGCGGCAGGTGGCGACGGCGGCCGGCCTACCCGAGGCCGCGGTGGTGTTCACCGGCTTCGTCTCCGACGAGGATCTTGTGGGCCTCGTGCGGCATGCCACGCTGCTCGTCTATCCCTCGCTCTACGAGGGTCTCGGCCTGCCGGTGCTCGAGGCCTATGCCTGCGGCACGCCGGTGGTCGGCTCCAATACCTCGAGCATCGCCGAGCTCGTGCTGCCCGAGCTGGCCTGCGACCCGCGGCAGCCCGAGGCGATCGCGGCGGCGATGGGCCGGCTCGTGACGAGCCCCGCGCTTCGTGAGCGGTCGCTGGCCTTCGGCCGCCGGCTGCTCGCCGACGAGCTCGGCTGGGCCCGAGCCGCGGAGCGGGTGATGGAAAGGATCGAGCGGCCGCGAGCCGTGCGCGGCTCACAGCCAGTGATCACGCCCCGCCCGGCTGGAACGAGCAACTCGACAAAACCTCGCGTGGCCGTGGTGGCCGCCCTGCCCCCGGCCCGCACCGGCATCGCCCCCTACACGCTCGAGCACCTGCAACACGACCGCTGGCAGACGACCTTCTACGAAGCCAGCCCGGAGGCCCGCGTGGCCCCGCAGCGAGGGCTGCTCGCCGACAATCGCGTCGTGCCGGCGGAGGCGTTCGCCGCGGCGGCGGCCCGCGGCCGTCACGACGCGGCGATCTTCGTGCTCGGCAACTCGGCGCACCACGTGAAGGTGCTCGATGCCGCGCTGGCCTCGCGGGGAACGAGTCCCCGGCGGCTCGCGTATCTCCACGAGGCCGCGCTCGAAGCGCTCTGCAAGGCCTGGCTGGGCGATGCCTGGCTGGATGGAGCGTGGCTGGATGGGGCGTGGCCGTCACCGCCCGCCGGCGCGCCGCTGCCCGACTGGATGGCGCGGGCGCTGGCCGCGAAGCCCACGCTCGCTCCCTGCCTGCGGCTCGTCGTCGAGCGGGGTGAGTTCGACGGCCTCCTCGTCAACTCGGCCGCCTGTCGCGATCTCATTCGCGGCGTGCTTGGCCCGCGTGCCGACGCGCTCCCGATCGACGTGCTGCACCTGCCCGTGGACATGACGCTCGAGCCCTCCCCGCCCATGGCCCGACCGCGGGCTGCCGGCCCGCTGCGGATCGGCAGCTTCGGGATGGCGGGCGACACGAAGCGGCTCGACGTCCTGGCCCGGGCCGTGGCGACCCTGCGTCGGCGACGGCCGGTGACACTCGTGATCGCCGGCTGGGAGGCCCGGCGGGGCTGCCGCCGCCTCGGTCTCGCCGCCGACGGCCTCGAGATCCTCGACGGGCCCGACGACGACGCGCTGCTCGAGGCGATGCGGAGCGTGGACGTGGCCGTGCAGCTCCGCTCGCCCACGTTCGGCGAGTCCTCGGGCGTGGTAAACCAGCTGCTCGCGCTGGGCACACCACTGGTGGTCACCGGCGAAGGTAGCTTCGCCGAACTTCCTGCCGCGATCACGTCATTCGTCACCGCCGACTGCTCGTCCGCCGAACTCGCCGGCGCGATCGAGGCCGCCTCCTGCCGGACGGCCTCGCCCGGGCGGCATCGCGAGATCCTCGCCTCCCGCTCAGACGAGGCATTCGCGAAGAAACTCTCCGCGATCGTGACGGCCGGCCCTGCTCAGGCGGCCCCGGAGCGGGCCTCGCGTTCGCCGCGCACGAGCACCCGCGCAGCCTCCGCGTAGTACCAGCGGAAGTGGCTCCGCACCTCGAACAACAGGTCGCCGGCCTCCGCCCTGTAGGCATCGACATCGCCGCGACCGCGCGGCGCGGCATTGCGACGGACGAGGTCTCTCGGCGGCTCCAGGCCGAACTCCCGGCAGACGGCGGCCAGGCCCGACTCCAGCGACTCGAAGGCGATCAGGCGGGTCGTGCGCCACGCGGGGCCGTCGACGTCGAAATAGGTGTGGTAGTTGGTGAGCTGGCGATCGCCGACGGCACACTCGAGAAACGCTCGGAAGCTGCCGGTGCGGGCGGTGCTCACGAGCACGTCGGTCGGCTCCTCGTCAAACTCACACCGGCGCCAGTATTCGAACAGGGAGACGAGCATGGCGAACGGCTCGCGGACGACGCCGATGATCTTCAAGTCGCATCGCTCGTAGGCGGCGACCGTCCGCGGCGCGAGCTGCCTGATGAGCCTGAGGCACTCCCGGACGACCTTCGGGCGTCGGCTGGGATCGGCGACGAGGCCGAGATCCTGGAGCGCATGGCGAACGGCCACATGCGTCCGGCCCGGTTGGACGGCAACTGCGTCGGGCAGTTGCTCCTGAAACCAGCACGTGATCGATGTGCCCGCCGTCTTCGGGTAGTGGGCGAACGCGACGTTGGTGGCGGGACTGAAGAGCATGCTGTGCCGGGGAACCGCTCGCGAAGACCAGGGTTGGCCGCCAGCCGGCCGGTGACCCTGCAGTTTGCAATCGGCCTGCTGGACTCGGTTGCTTGAAATAAAGGTGTCGGTTTCGTAAGTCAACAGGACAACTACTTCGGGGGGATTCGGTACGCTGTTTTCTTCGTGGCCGCGCCGCCCATTCCCCCGATTTTCCTCGGCTTCGCACCCCACCCTGACCAGGCCCGTCCCTGACCACATCCGTCAGTGACGCGCCGCTCCAATCAGATCCGTGCCCCAGCTCCGCCGACTTGCACCACCCAGAGTCGCCCGTGCCGCTTCGCGTCCAACTCGTTCGCTGCTTCGCCGACGTGCTGCCGGCCGCGGTGCGGTTTCTGTCGCGGCCCGGTGACCCGTTCCTGCGGCAGCGGATCATCGTGCCCAACGCAGGCGCGCGGGCTTGGCTCGAGTCGATGCTGGCGGGGCGGCTGGGCGCAACCGACCCGGCTGCTCGCGATGGGATCGTGGCCAATATCGCGATCGCCTTCCCGGGCTCGATTCCTGCGCTCCTGCAGCCGGCACAGTCCGGCCCCGACCCCTGGAGCATCGACCGGCTCACGTTCGCCGTCCTCGAGTCGCTCGTCCGCG
>CAMCPF010000311.1 GCA_945876515.1 Candidatus Kuenenia stuttgartensis | reverse complement strand
ATCGCCGTCCGCGAATACGCCGCCGCCGGGGGCATCCAGATCTCGGCGAGCCACAACCCCGCCCGCTACAACGGCCTGAAGCTGTTCGCGGCCGCAGGCCGCGTCTTGCCGGCGGCGGCGGGCCGGCCGGTGCTCGCGGAGTTTGAGCGGCTGACCGGAGACCGGGGCCTCGATGCGCCGACCGGCCGGGTCGGTAGCGTGTCGACGGCCGATCCGACCGCGGCGCACATCCGGCTCGTGACGGCACTCGTCGACGTGGCTGCGATTCGTCGCCGGCGGCCGAAGGTGTGGATCGACTGCGGTCACGGGGCCGGCAGCCGCGTGGCCCTGCCGCTGCTCGAAGAGCTCGGCTGCGAGGTGGTGGCCGAAGGGGCCGAGCCCGACGGCCGCTTCGAGCACGAGCCCGAGCCGACGGCTGAGAACCTGGCCGGCTTGTTGCCGAGGATTCCAGCCGCCGGGGCCGACATCGGCTTCTTTCAGGATCCCGACGCCGACCGGCTGGCGATCGCCGACGCGACCGGCCGCTACCTCGGCGAGGAGGCCACGCTTGCGGTCTGCGTCGAGGCCGTGCTCGCGAAGAGGCCAGGTCCGGTCGTGGTCAACTGCTCCACGAGCGGGATGACCGCGGCGATCGCCGCCCGCCACGCCGTGGCCTGCCACGTCTCCGCTGTCGGCGAGGCCAACGTGGTGGACGCGATGCTGGCGACCGGGGCCGTGGTCGGCGGCGAGGGCAACGGCGGCGTGATCGACCCGCGGGTGGTGCTGGTGCGCGACTCGGCCATCGCGATGGCGCTCGTACTCGAGCGGATGTGCACCCCCGAGCGGCTCGTGCCGGTGGCCGAACTCGCCGTCGCCCTGCCGACGTTCGTGATGCAGAAGACCAAGCTCGCCCTCTCGCCGGCCACTCGCGGCCCGGGGCTCGTGGCCGGCCTGGAGCGGATCGCGGCGGCGTTTCCCGAGGCCCGGCCGAGCCGGCTCGATGGCCTCAGGCTCGACTACCCGGGCGGCTGGCTGCTCGTGCGCTCGAGCAACACCGAGCCGATCGTGCGGCTCGTGGCGGAAGAGGCGGTCGGGTCGGAGGGGGAGGCGGCGGCCGTCGCCGCGGTCGAGGCGGCACTCGCGCGGGCGGCGGCGGCACTCGGCTCGTGACCAGGGCATGACGCGGGGGGACCGACGTGGGGGATCCCGGCACCGACCCGATCGCGACGGCGACCGACGAAGAACTCGCCGCCCTCGCGGCCCGCGAAGGCTCCGACGGCGTGGCCTTCACCGCGCTCGTCGAGCGGTTTCGGGACCGCGTCTGGCGGGTCTGCTGGCGGCTGATGGGCAGCCAGCACGACGCCGAGGACGCGGCCCAGGAGGTCTTCGTGCGGCTGTTCTTCGACCGGGCCAAGTTTGCCGGCCGCAGCCGCTATTCGACCTGGCTCCACGGCGTCGCCATCCGCACCTGCCTCACGCTGCGGCGGTCGCGCTCCCGCCGCCGCAAGCGGGAGACGACCGAGGTGGGCGAGGGCCCGCCACCCACCGAGACGCATGCCGCGGCGGGCCCCGACCCTGCCACGGCCGTGGCCGCGGCCCAGGACCTCGAGCGGCTGCTGGCCACGCTCGACGAGGAGGACCGCGCGCTCATCCTGATGAAGTTTGCCGAGGGACACGATTACGACGCCCTGGCGGAGATGTTCGACTCGACGCCGGGAGCACTGCGGATGCGGGTGAGCCGGATCCGGGAGAAACTGGCACCCGGGAAAGAGTGACGGTACCGGGTTGGGTGCGGCTCGGGGTTGCCCGTGCCATCTCGCCGGAAGCTCGCTGCGTCTTGGGTGATGCGGGCTCGGGGCGGCCGGTCCCTGTCGCCCGGACGCTCCCTTCGGCCCTCGTGGCCTCCGGTCGCTCCATGCTAGCTCGCTTCGGCATCCTGCCTTCGCTCGCTATCAAGGCCGGCTCCAGGGAACCGGCCACCCCGAGCCGTCCATGGATGCGCACGCTGCCGCGCGGATTCGTCTGCACAAACGTGGTTGGCCGGGTGGGGTACGAACTCGGCCGCCCGGAGGTGCGGCCGGCGGCCGGGGCCGCAGGCCCGAGGGCCGCGAAGGCTGCAGGGGGCAGGGATGCCCCTGCAGCCGAAATTTTTTGTGACATCACGCAGCCGGGCGGCTACTCACCTTGTGTCGCCCGGGATCGCGGCCGTGAGGCTGCGGGGTGACGCCGGAAAACGCCCCTGAAACGTCGCGATGGACCTGCTCGAGAGCCTCGCCGAAGTCGATGTGCCGCCGGTGCCGGCCGCGCCCGAGTTTTCGGCGGGGGTGCGGGCCAAACTCCACCCGCGGCTGCTCGTGGCCCACGTGGCCGGCTTCGCGCTGCAGGCGCTGCCCTGGGCGGCGGTGCAGTTCCTGACGGCGGTGCTCGCGGCGGTGCGGTTCAGCGTGACGGGCACCTGGCCACAGCGCCGGGCGGTCGAGCGCGAGGGCGATTCCCGGGAGACATGACAAGACACGCCGGCACGGCTGCCGGCAGTTGGCACGCGGGCCAACAGGAACTTTCCCGCGGTTTGGCTCCGGCGATCCACGATGGACCCGCCGGCGCCGGGGAGGAAGAGCGACGATGAACGACGTGGTCTTGGTCGGACAGACGGCCGTGCAGACGGCCCAGGAAACGGTGAACGCCTCGAAGCAGGCGCTGGTGGACAGCTTCACCCAGGCGTGGAGCCAGGTGATCATGCTGGCCCCGAAGATGGTGGCGATGGTGGTGGTGCTCGTGGCCGGCTACGTGGTGGCCCGCTGGGTGGGCGGCCTGATTGGCGTGATCGCCGACAAGATCGGGCTGCAGACGGCGGCCGAGAAGAGCGGCCTGGCCCGCAGCATGCACGACGTCGGCATCCGCCGGCCCGTGCCCGCGATCGTGGGGGGCATCGTGTTCTGGTTGCTCATGAGCGTGTTCGTGATGGCGGCCTTCAGCATCCTCGGCCTGGAGAGCGTGTCGCTCGCCATGCGTGAGGTGGTGAACTACATCCCGAAGGTGCTCGTGGCGACGGTGGTGGTCGTCGTGGGCCTGCTGGCGGCGACCTTCGTCCGCGGCGTGGTGGCCACGAGCGCCGACCGGGTGGGGCTCTCTTATGCGGAGTACCTCGCGGGCGGCTGCTACTGGGTGCTCTCGATCCTGACCTTCATCGCGGCCTTCAACCAGCTGGGCATCCAGTTCGCCCTGCTCGAGAAGCTGATCCTGATCGCGTCGGCGGGCCTGGCAGCGGGCTTCGCCCTCGCCTTCGGTCTCGGCGGCCGCGACGTGATGGCGGGCATCCTCTCGGGCTACTACGTCCGGCAGCGGCTGCAGGCGGGCGACCGCGTGAGCGTGGCCGGCCTCGAGGGCACGGTCCGCGAGGTGGGCCCGGTGGCCACGATCATCGAGACCCGCGAGGGCGGGGCGGTGTCGCGGCACTCGGTTCCCAACTCGAAGATGCTGCAGGAGGCGGTGCGGTAGGCGGTCAGTTCACCGTGCCTTGAAGTCGGCCGGTGAGATACGTGCGGCCCCGGGCAGGGGACGCGACACAACCCGACGGGCCCGCGGTGCGAAAGCGCCGCGGGCCCTCGGCTGTTTAGGAGGGGTCGGGGTTGCCCATGCCATCTCTCCGGACGCTCCCTGCGGGCATCCTGCCCTCCGGTCGCTCGGAGGAAACCTCGCTCCGCAATCCTTGCTTTGCTCGGTTTCCTACGCCGCTCGATTGGCATGGGCAACCCCTTACGCGAAACGTGGTGACGAGTCCTCGTCACCGCGAGTTGCGCTGGGGACCGGCTCAGCCGCGACGGCGGAGGAGGGCGAGGCCGGCGATGGCCGCGACCGCGGCGAAGCCGAGGGTGGCCGGCTCGGGCACGACCACGAACTGGCTGTTGGTGTCGCTCACCACCCAGACCGTGCTGGTGACGGTGTCCACGCCGTACTGGCCGGGCGTCACGAAGGCGCTCGTCCACGGCACACCCACGCCCTGGAACGTGGTGCCGATCGGAGCGAACAACCCGCTCGATCCCGAACGGCGGCCGATGTTGAGGCTCGTCAGCAGGCCCGAGTCGATCGTGGGATCGAATGTCATCGAGAGGACGAACGGATTGCCGGCCCCGGTGCCCGAGAGGGAGAGGATGTCGGAATACTGGCCCACATCACCGGCCAGCCACGAGGCGGAAAGCGTGGTGCCGCCGGCGGGACCGGCTCCGTAGAGCATGGA
>CAMCPF010000310.1 GCA_945876515.1 Candidatus Kuenenia stuttgartensis | reverse complement strand
GGCCAGGCCGCGGCGGAAGAAGGTGAGGAAGTGGAAGGTGCCGTCCACCGCCATGCCCAACGCGACGGAGGCGGTCATCACGCTGCCGATGTCGAGCGTGGCCCGCGTCCAGCCGAGCAGGCCGAAGAGCAGCACCATCGGAAAGATGTTGGGGATCATGGCCAGCAGTCCCGTCACGACGCCCCCCTCCACCGCCATCATCACCAGCGAGATCAACACGCAGGCGGAGAGGAAGCTGGTGAACAGGTCGCGAAACAGCGTGTTCTGGATGGCGTTGACCAGCGGCATGGCTCCGGTCGAGATCGCCGACAGGCCCCGATCGGCCCCGCCATGGGCCGCGATCACCGGCTCCACCGTCCGGCGGACGTCGCCAAGCAGCGTCTCGTAGTCGAGCCCGGCGAGCGCGGAGGTTCGGGCGGTCACCCGCCAGAGCTGGCCGCCGGCCACGTCGCGGATCAGCCGCATGTCGGCGAGCTGGGAGAGCCGGGCCTCGAGCCGCCGGGCGATCACCACCTTCCGGGCCACGGTCAGCGTGCCGGAGGCGTCGGGCAGGTCGGGCAGGAACAGCGCGGCTGAGGTGACGCCCGCTACGGGGCCGAGCGTGTCGAGGGCCGCGCCCACCTCCCGCACGATGTCGAGCCGTTCGGCCGAGCGGATCTCGCTTTCGTCATCGAACCGCACGAGCACCTCGATCGGCACGAGCGGTCCGATCTCCCGCTCGAGCCAGGCGTAGTCGGTGATCATCCGGCTGCCCGGCGCGAACAGCGTGTCGATGCCCACCGAAGTGCGGATGCCGCCGATGCCAGCGGCGGCGAGGCCCAGGGCCACGGTGGTCGCGGCCACGATCGGTCCGGCTCGCCTCGTCACCCATCCGGCCCAGGGCAGGGCGGGCGGCCGCTCGGGCCCGTCGACCCTCCGGCGGATCGGCCAGCGGGCGAAGATTCCAGGCAGCACGAGAAACATCACCACGAGCGTAGCCAGCACGCCGATCGCGGCGTGAAAGCCGAACACCCGGATCGGCTCGAGCTGGCTGACCACCAGCGAGAAGAGGCCCAGCGCCGTCGTGCCCGCCGAGAGCGCGCAGGGCAGCCAGGCCGTCTTCACCGCCCGCAGGGCCGCGCCCCGCCCCTGGCCCCGGCGATACTCCTCGACGAGGTAGTTGACGAGGTGGATGCCGCCGGACACGCCGAGCGTGAGCACGAGCAGCGGCATCACGATCAGCACGGGACTCATCCGATCGCCCCAGAGGCCGACCGACGCGAACGCGAAGCCCACGCAGGCGAGCGACAGCACGAACACGACGACGGCGTAGCGGAACGACTTGAGCGCCAGCCACGTCAGTGCAAACACGATCGCTGCCGCCGGCGGCCCGTAGACCCGCAGGCTTTCGTCGCTGGCCGCATCCACGGCCACGTCGTCGACGACCGGCCCGGCCAGGTGCAGGTCGGCGGCGGGCACGCCTGCCGTGTCGCGGGCCATCTCACGGATCCAGGCGACCGCGCGGCGGCGGTCGGCCCGCCCGGCCGCGGTAAAGCCGACCACGACGCAGGTCTGCTCGCCATCCAGCCCGACGAGCACGCCCCGGAGTCGGTCGACGGCCGCGGCCCGGTCGAGCCCCAGCGGTGGCGCGGTGAGGCGGGCGACGGCCTGCTGGCCAGAGGCGACGTCTTCGAACCAGGGGCGGCCGGCCGAATCGTGGGGCGCGCCCGCCCCGGTGGCCGCCTCCACGAAGCGGGCCACCGCCGGGGCGTCGAGCGTGCAGCCCGGCCAGGAGGCCACCACCACGTCGCCGCTCTCGAAGTCGGCGGTGAACTGGGCGTAGGCCCGGCGGGCCGGGTAGGACGCGGGCACCCAGTCGATCGGCGTGGTGGCATCCATGCCAAACACCGAGATGGCGGTGGTTGCGATCCAGGGGATCGCAGCCGCGAAGACCGCCAGTGAGACCAGGGCGATGCGAAACAGCCGGGCCGCACTGCGGTCGGCCCAGAAGCGTCTGGGGCTGTGAGACCGGCGGTCGCTAGGCATTCACCCGCTCGAGCTTCGTGATCCGGCCCGTGCCGACCCACTCGGCCACGAAGATGTCGCCGTTGGGAGCGAAGCAGGCGTCGTGCGGATGCACGAACTGCCCGGGGAGCCACTTGTCGGGCTGGCCGCGGAGGTTCTTGATCTCGTCGAGCCGCTCGACCGCCCGACCCAGCCGGGCCACCACCTTGTTCTCGCCGTCCAAGAGTGTGACGCAAGCCTTGAGCTCCGGCACGAGCATCAGATGCTTCCAGGTGTCGATGTTGGCCGGCAGGCCGAAGCCGGGGATCGTCTGCTGGTACGTGCCGTCGAGGCCGAACACCTGCAGCGTGTTGTTGGCCCGGTCGGTGACCACGATCGTCGGCTCGCGGCCGGGCCGCCGGTCCACCCACAGCCCGTGCGGCGTGTTGAACGTACCCTCGCCCTTGCCCGCGCCGCCGAAGCACGACTGCCATTTCGCATCCGCACCGTAGCGGTGGATCTTGAAGGAGCCGTAGCCGTCGGCCAGGAAAAACTCGGGGGCCTTCGAGGTGTCGTCGTCCAGGAAGGCGATGTTGGTGGGCAGGAAGCCCTGCCGGTTCCAACTCGGCTTCGTCGAGGTGTCTTCGCCGGGAGCGTAGACGCCCGATTCCATCGGCGCTTTGCGATACCAGACCGTCTCGCCGTCGAGCGTGAGCTTCGCGAAGCACTTGGCCTGCTGGTAGGCGCAGACGTAAAGAAACTCCTCGCTGCCCTCGCGGCGGACCTCGATCCCGTGGCCGCCCCCCTGAAACTCGCCGCCGAAAGCCCGGATGAACTTTCCCGCCGGGTCGAACACGAAGATCGAGGGATGATCCTTCTGCTGCTTCCGCCCCTCGTGGATCACATACAGGTTGCCGGCCCCGTCGAGGGCCACGCCGTGGGTGGTCTGCCAGGTGAACTTGCCGGGCAGCTGCGGGAAGTCGTGCTTCGCGCGAAAGGTGTGCTCCCCCTCTCCGAGGATCGTCTCGTCGGCCAGCCGACGGGCGCGGGCCGCAGCGGGGCGGGGCACGGAGGCCGCCGCAAGGGCCACGGCCCCGACGGTGAACGCGCGGCGGGAAATCAGTGGGCTGCCGGGGGCATCGCTCATGAGAACTCCTGCAGGGCTGGAGTGATGGGGGTGGCCGACGATCACGTCGTGCACGCAGCCTATCGGGCCGATGGGGCCAGCGGCCAGCCCCGGAAGAGAACCCCTGATCGCCGCCTCGGAGCCGGCCGTTTTCCGGCAGCCTGCGCGGGGTTCCGAGCGAGGCGGTCAGGCTGAGCGGTGCACGATCCGCGGCGCGGAGAACGCGTGGCCAGGGCTACCGGGAGCGGAAGATGCGGCTCGTGAAGGCCTCGACGACGGCGGTGCGGAGGCCGTCGTCGTCGGCCTCGACCCGGGCGACAATGTCGTCGATCTCGTAGCGGTCGACGCGTTCCATCACGCGACCGGTGCCATACGACAACAGCATCGAGATCAGGTGCCGCTTGAACGCCGGGCTGCGCTGCTCTAGGAGGAGCTGCTTGTACTCGGCGAAGTTCGCGTAGGCCTCGCCGTTCGGCAGCGTCCCGGTGGTGTCGACCGCCAGCGCGGGGGCGGAACCGTTCGCCTTGGGATACTTCGCCCGGTGGCGGCCGATCGGATCGAAGGCCTCGAGGGCGAACCCCAGCGGGTCGATCCTGCGGTGGCACACGGCGCACGCCGCATCCGTGCTGTGCCTGGCCAGCCGCTCGCGAAGCGTGGTGGCGCCGGACACGTCCGACTCGACGGCCGGCACCTCGTCGGGCGGCGGCGGCGGCGGGGTGCCGAGGAGGTTCTCCATGACCCATACGCCGCGGGTGACCGGCGAGGTGTCGACGCCGTTGGCGCTCACCGTTAGCACTCCCGCCATCCCCAGGACCCCGCCCCGCTGGCGGCGATCGGGAAGTGTCACCCGCCGGAACCCGTCCGCCAGCCGGAGCGTGTCGCGTTCGGGCAGGCGGTAGAGGGCGGCGAGCTTCTTGTCGACGAAGGTGTAGTCGGCGTCGAGGAAATCCGTGATCGGGCCGTTGGTCTGGAGGAGCTGGGTGAAGAACAGCCTCGCCTCGCGCTTCATGGAGGTTGGCAGGTCCTGCGCGTAGTACTCGCCGGCCGCCTGCCGCGGCGGTGGCAGCAGCCCGATGTCACGCAGGGCGAGCCAGCTGTCGACGAAGTCGTCG
>CAMCPF010000309.1 GCA_945876515.1 Candidatus Kuenenia stuttgartensis | reverse complement strand
GGGCTCTCCCGCAGGAGCTTGAGCGCCGTCTCGCCGAAGAGCTTCCGCAGGAGCAGGTTCTTGGAGCTGTTGCCCGCCACGATCAGGTCAGCCTTCCAGGCCTCCGCGTAGGGTACGAGCTCGCTGGCTGCGTCGCCGCTGCAATGATCGGTGTCAACCACGCGGCCGTGGGCCGCGAAGTAGCCGGCCGACTTCTCGAGCCGCCGCCAGGCCGTGGCCTCGTCGTGGCCGAAGTGCACGATCCGGACCGCCGCGTCGGCGTAGAGCCCCGACTGCACGAAATGCTTGTAGGTCTTGGCGCTCTCGATCGAGCCCGAGTAGGCCACGAGTACCCGCCGGATCGGCCGAAACTCCTCGGCCACCGCCAGCACCGGCCGGACGCCGGCCGAGACCAGCCGCTCCAGGGCGTCGACCGGCTCCGGCACCACGTCGTGCTCGAACAGGCCCCGCAACCCGAACACGCACATGTCGTGGTAGCGAACGAGATCCTCGGCCACGTCGAAGGGGTCGCCCGTCTCCTCGTCCACCCGGTGGGCCACCCCGGCCGCGCGGCAGCGGGTCGAGAAGGTCTCGCCGGCCGCGGCGATGTCCGCTTGGGCCCGCTCGTACCGCGATTTCCTCAGCTCGGCCGTCTTCTCCTCCACGCCCACGCCCATCGGCCGCGGCCCGGTCCACTCGAGCCGGACCGGATCGGTGACGGCAAGCCCCACGAGCTCCGCCCCGCGGGGCTTCGCGATCTCGATCGCGTGGGCCGTGACGCTCTCCGCCGTACGGCTCGTGCCGAGACCGACGAGGATCCGCTTAATGGGCTCTTGCATGGCTCTGCTCTCCGAGGACGGTTGCCCTATGCTATTTGATCGCACACGCTTCCGGGAGGCCCACGACTGATGATTCCCTCGATCACTCAACGGGCCTGCGCACCGCTCGTGGCCCTGGCGCTCGCGGCCACGCTCTCCGCCGCCGAGCCCGGCTGGACCCAGTGGCGCGGGCCCGGCCGCGACGGGTTCGTGGCCGCCGACTGGCCAGACAGCCTGGCCCCCGAGCGGCTCGAGAAGCGTTGGCGGGTGGATCTTGGCCCGAGCTACTCAGGGCCCGTCCTCGCGGGCGACTTGGTGATCGTGACCGAGACCCGCGACAAGCAGACCGAGCACGTCCGCGCCCTCGACCGGGCCACCGGCCAGGAGCGCTGGCATGCCGAATGGGAGGGCTCGCTGAGCGTGCCCTTCTTCGCCGCCTCCAACGGCTCCTGGATCCGCGCTACCCCCTGCGTGGACGAGGGCCGGGTGTTCGTGGCCGGGATGCGGGACGTGCTCGTCTGCATCGAGGCCGCCACCGGCAAGGAGCTGTGGCGGGTGGACTTCATGGAGGCCCTCAAGAGCCCACTGCCGGCGTTTGGCTTCGTGTCGAGCCCGCTGGTGATCGGCCCGCATGTCTACGTGCAGGCCGGGGCCGGCTTCGTCAAGCTCGAGAAGGCGACCGGCAGGATCGTGTGGCGGGTGCTCGACGACGGCGGTGGGATGTCGGGCAGCGCTTTCTCCTCGCCCTACCTGACCACGCTCGACGGCGTGCCGCAGATCCTGGTGCAGACCCGCAACGACCTGGCCGGCATCGAGCCCGAGAGCGGCACCGTGCTCTGGAAGACCGGCGTCGAGGCCTTCCGCGGCATGAACATCGTCACCCCGACCGTGCACGACGGGAAGGTGTTCACGACCAGCTACGGCGGCGGCTCATTCCTGTTCGCGGTCGCTCCCGGCCGGGAGGAACAGCCGGTCGAGCAGCTCTGGCGGAACAAGGTGCAGGGCTACATGTCGAGCCCGATCGTGATCGGCGGCCACGCCTACGTGCACCTCCGCAACCAGCGGTTCGCCTGCCTCGACCTGGCCACCGGCAAGGAGGCCTGGATCACGAAGCCCTTCGGCAAGTACTGGAGCCTGGTGGCGGCCGGCGACCGGATCCTGGCCCTCGACGAGACGGGCGACCTGCGGCTGATCCGGGCCACGCCCGAGGCCTTCGAACTCGTCGGCGAGGCGAAGGTGGCCGAGCAGGAGAGCTGGGCGCATCTGGCCGTCGAGGGGCGGGAACTCTACGTCCGCGACCTCGAGGGCCTCACGGCCTACGAGTGGAAGTGAGCCGCACGGCCCACTTGGCGATTTCGATCAGCGTCACCGGCACGAGCGCGAGGCCGGCGACGAGCAGCCAGTCGCGGCCCAGCTGCGTCTCCACCTGAAACACGTCCTGGGCGTAGGGCAGCGTCACCACGCTCACCTGCAGGAGCATCGAGACCGCGATCGCGCCCAACAGCCAAGGGTTCGTGAAGAAGCCGAGCTCGAAGGCCGTGACCCGGTCGCTCCGGCAGCCGATCGCGAACAGGAGCTGGTTGAAGGCTGCCACGCAGAAGGTCACCGTCCGCGCGTGCGGCAGCCGGGCGGGCTCGCCCTGCCAGGTCCACCAGAAGGCCAGGAGTGACGCCGCCGCCACGAGCACGCCGTGCGCCAGGATCAGGGCCCAGCGGACCGGCGTGATCACCGCCTCCCGCGGCGACCGCGGCGGCCGCTCCATGATGTCCCGCTCCGGCGGCTCGAGCCCCAGCGCCAAGGCCGGCAGCCCGTCGGTGACGAGATTGAGCCAGAGAATCTGGATCGCCGCCAGGGGCGCGGGCCACCCGGCCAGCGCCGCCACGAACATCACGAGCACCTCCCCCGCGTTGCAGGAGAGCAGGTAATGGATGAACTTCTGGATGTTGTCGTAAATGCCGCGGCCTTCCTCGACCGCCGCCACGATCGAGGCGAAGTTGTCGTCGGTGAGCACCATGTCGGAGGCTTCCTTCGTCACGTCGGTGCCCGCGATCCCCATCGCGATCCCGATCTCGGCGGCCTTGACCGCCGGGGCGTCGTTGACGCCGTCGCCGGTCATCGCCACCACCGCGCCTGCCTCCTCCAGGGCTTCGACCACCCGCAGCTTGTGCTCCGCCGAGACGCGGGCGTAGACGGCGATCCCGGCCGCCTCCGCCACGAGCGCCCGCTGGTCGAGCCGATCGAGTTCCGCCCCGGTCACGGCCCGCCCCGCCCCGTCGGTGAGCCCGAGTTCGCGGGCGATCGCCAGCGCCGTGGCCGGATGGTCACCGGTGATCATGACGGGCCGGATCCCGGCCGTGCGACACTGCTCCACCGCCCGTTTCACTTCGTCCCGCGGCGGATCGATCATGCCGACGAGTCCGACGTGCGCGAGCCCCCGCTCGACCAGGTCGGGCTCCCGCTCCACCGCCTCCTCCGCCCCGAGCGGCCGGCAGGCGAGTGACAACACCCGCAGCGCCTTGGTGGCCAGCCCTTCGGCCACCGCCAGGATCTCCCCCCGCCGCAGGTCGGTGAGCGGCACGTCTTCGCCATTCCGCCGCTCCGTCACGCAGCGGGGCAGCACGGCCTCGGTGGCTCCCTTCGTCTCCAGCATCCGCCGACCGTCGGCGAGCTTCACGACCACGCTCATCCGCTTGCGGTCGGAGTCGAAGGGAATCTCGAACACGACGGGCTCGGCGGGCTCGTGGCGCGAGATGCCCCCCTTGAGCGCCGCCACCACGAGCGCTCCCTCGGTGGGATCGCCGACCACCTGCCAGGCGGCGCCGTCGCCGCCGGGCCGCACCTCGGCGTTGTTGCAGCGGGCCGCGATCTCGAGCAGCCGCTCGAGGTCGGGTTCGTCGGCCACCCGCGCGGGCCCGGCGGTCAGTTGGCCCCCGGCCGCCGGCTCGCGGAGAAACGCTCCCTGCGGCGCGTAGCCCGCGCCGGTCACGTGCCAGCGGCCGGCGGCGGTCACCACCTCGCGCACGGTCATCTCGTTGCGGGTGAGCGTGCCTGTCTTGTCGGAGCAAATCACTGTCACGCTGCCGAGGGTCTCCACGCTCGGCAGCCGGCGGACCAGCGCGTTCCGGGCCGCCATCCGCTGCAGGCCGATCGCCAGCACCACCGTGACCACCGCGGGCAGCCCCTCGGGCACCGCCGCCACCGCCAGGCTCACCGCCCGCAGGAGGACCTCGGTGAAGGTGCCGTCGGCCCACATCGCCGCCAGCCCGCCGTGGAGCCAGGTTTCGAGCCCGAAGATGACGGCCACCACCCCCAGGCAGACGCCGACGAGCACGCGGCCGAGCTCCGTCAGCCGGCGTTGCAGGGGTGTGGTCTCGGGGGCCGCAGACTCGAGCAGGCCCGCGCTCCGGCCCAGTTCGGTCTGCATCCCGGT
>CAMCPF010000308.1 GCA_945876515.1 Candidatus Kuenenia stuttgartensis | reverse complement strand
GCCTGGCGGTGTAGCTAAGCGTATTGTCCGCCGCAGATCAGCTTTGCCGTTCTGGCAATCCGGTATACTGCAGCTCGAAGCGGAGGTATGCATGTCCACTGATATCTCGATTGCATCGATGTCGGTCGCCGAGAAGGTGCGGCTCCTTGAAAGCGTTTGGGAAAGCCTGTGCGCCCACCCCGGTGATGTGCAGTCGCCTGAATGGCACCGCGAGGTTCTCGAGGATCGTAGGCGTCGGCTCGAGGACGGGCGTGCAACGGTGTCCACATGGGCTGACGCAAAAGCCCGCTTGATGCAGCTTGGGCGATGATTGTCAGCGTGTCCTCCGATGCGGAGGCTGATCTCGCCGAGGGTTATTGGTTTTATGAGCGGCAGTCGCCCGGGCTCGGCGATTATTTCCGTAGCTGCTTGATAGCCGATATCGATTCCCTCTCGTATTACGGCGGCATTCATGAAATCGCCCTGGGATACTATCGGTCCCTGTCAAAGCGATTTCCCTTTTGCATCTACTACACGCTGAGCGAAGACATGCTATTGATTGTTGCGGTCATAGATGCTCGCCGAGATCCCTTGTGGATTCGGCGGAGACTGGCGTAGCGGGGCAGCCAGAACCAGGCGCTGGATCAGACGGCGGATTAGGTCCAGCGGTAAAGCAGGGTCCGTGGTCCCTCGCTGATCAACTTCAACGTTCGCTGGCCTCGCCTCGTCTACCGGAAGTCAGAGCAAGGACGCCCGGTGCCCACCGTGCTGCGAAGTGGGCTCGTTTAAGGGGGGCAGGTCGCTGCAGCCGCCACCACGACGTGACGTCGCCCCCTCACCCCGGGCGGCTAGAATCTATCCCACGGGTGCCCCGCCCGCTGAAGTCCGCCGTCCCCCGGAGCCCAGCCGTGCCGCTTGCTGCCCCCACCCTCGACGCCCTCCGAGAGACGTTCCCTGACGACTTCAAAGACACGAAGCTCAATCTTGCGAGCGTGCTCGCCGGCGAAAACCTGACCGACGCTCAGGCGTGGGGCGTTGCACTCGCATCGGCCCGGTTCCTCCGGGCCCCGCGGCTCACCGCCGCACTGGAGGCCGACATGCGCACCGGTCTGGGCGACCAGGCCGCGGCCGTGATCTCCGACGCCATCGCGGCCGCGGGCCTGATGGCGATGAACACGGTGTATTATCGCTTCCGGCATATGATCGGCAAAGAGTCTTATGCCGCCCGGCCGCCACGACTTCGCATGCAGCGCATGGCCAAGCCAGCGACTACGGCAGTTGATTTCGAGCTGATGAGCCTCGCCTGCGCGGCGCTCGCGGGCTGCGAGTTCTGCCTCCAGAACCACGAGGCGAAGATCGTGGGGGAAGGCACAACCGAGGATGCCTGCCACGACTGCGTGCGGATTGCGGCCGTCGTGGCAGCGGCTGCCGTGGCGGTGGAAGCCGGGACGGCCGGCGGGTGAGCCTGCTGTCAGCCGGGGCCTACGCCAGTTCACGCAGGTAGTCGAGTGTGTAGATGCCGCTCGAGTGCCCATCAGAGAACTCAATCGAGTAGGCGTATTGGCCGACCGGCTTCATGCCCGTGACCGCCAGCGGCACCGTCTCCTTCGGGGCGAGCACCGGCAGCAGTGGCTTGGGCTGGACCGCCCCCCGCTGCTCGCGGCAGGTGGCGCAGGGGCAGGCATCGCGCAGCAGCCTTGGCGAGTAGACGGCCGTGGCACCGTCGCTCCAGGCGATCTCGATCGCGGCCGGCCTGCCGGGCTCGCTCTCGCGGCGTGTGATGCTCGTGGGAAAGGGTGTGGTCATGTCGATCTCCCGGTCTCCGGCTGCTGTTGGCCGCCACGGCCCTGCCGGCAGTCGATGAGCCGCCGGCCCTTTCCCTCGAACCGCGGCAGGCTGCCGATCGGCACGGCCGCCACCTCCACCCGCAAGCCAAGCCGCAACTTGAGCTCGTCAGCGACCCGTCCCGGCGCGTCAAGCCGGTCTTCCACCTCGAGTCGCAACTCGTCGAGGCTACCGCGGCTCTTCACGATCAGGCGGTGCTCGACCACTTCGGGAAAACTTCGCACGATGTCGTCGATCGCGCCGGGAAAGATATTGACGCCCCGCACCACGAGCATGTCGTCGGCCCGTCCGAGGATGCCGCCCTCGAGCCGGACCCACGGCGCATCGCCCTCGGCGGCCAAGATCGGCCGAACCACGTCACCGGTGCGATAGCGGATCACGGGCGCTCCTGGCCGACCGAGTGTCGTGAGCACGAGCTCGGCGAGTTCGCCCGGCTGAGCTGGCCGGCCCGTGTCCAACGCGAGAAACTCCGGATGAAAGCAGGTCTCGATCACATCGAGGCCGCCGCCCTGGCGATCGCCCACGCCCCATGGCCCCGCCTCCGTGGCTCCCGCATGGTCGAGCACCGCCGCCCCCCACCGCTCCGCAATCCGGGCTCGCGTTGCCGGAATCGAGCCGCCCGGCTCACCCGCCACAATCACCAGCCGCACCGGCGTGGCAGCCAGGTCGATCTTGTGCTCCTCGGCCACTTCGGCCAGATGGAGCGCGTAGCTCGGCGTGGCCACGAGTACCGTGGCGGCAAGGCTGCGGGCAAGCTGGAGACGGCCGAGGCTCGTCATGCCACCAGAGGGAATCGTGAGCGCTCCGCGGGACACGGCCGCGTCGAACCCGCTCCAGAATCCGGCGTACGGGCCGAACGACGACGCCACGAGCACCCGATCTGCCGCGGTCACACCGCCGCGATCAAGGATCGACTGCCAGCACTCCATCCACCAGGCCCAGTCCTCGGCCGTGTCGAACACCGGCAGCGGGCGACCATGGGTGCCGCTCGTCTGATGAAACCGCACGTACCGCTCCGGCGGCCACGTGAGGTTGCCGGGCAAGCCGCCCTGCCCCGCCGCCTCGACGAGCTCCTCCTTGAAAGTGAACGGCCAGCCGGTGAGATCATCGAGCGACTCGAGCCCAGCGACGTCCACATGCGCGAGCTTCGCCGCATAGAACGCGTTGCGCGGCAGGATCTCGCCGAGGAGCCGGCGAAAGCGATCGAGCTTGAACGATGCGAGGGCGTTGCGGGTCACGAGCCCGCCAGCCGTCTGAGATGGTGGCATCCCGTGATTATGGCGCGCCGAAGCTTGGCGGTGCGCCGAGGCTGGGGATGCCCTGGGCGGGAGCGTTTTGCCGCGGCGGCTGCAGGCCCTGCAAGGAGGTCGGCGGCGCTGGCTGCTGCGGGGGAAAGACGAGCCCGCCTCCCTGCGGCGGCCCCATCGGCCCGACCGGAGCCTGGGGCAGCGGCTGCATCTGGGGCAGCGGCTGCATTTGCGGCGGGGGCAGCGGCAGCGGGGCGTATTGCTGGGCGGGCGGGATCGCCGGGGGCGGCGCGGCCACCGGCTGGCTGGCAGCGGGGAGCGGGATCACCTTCGGCGCATCGACCGGCGGCAGACTGCCGGAAGCCAATCTCGCCTGTTCGGCCCGGGCCACGACCGACTCCGGCGGGACCGACGCAGCTGGAGCCATCGCCAGATCCACGACCCGCTCGTCGCGAATCTCCCACGGGATCAGGTTCTCGGTGACGAAGTCGAGCGGAAAGTACTGGTACCACGGGATCGGGAACGGCTGGCGGACGGTCAGCGTCTCGTATCCGTCCTTCACCAGCCGGATCTTCCGCGTGCCGTAATACACGAAGTCGTGGGAGACTGGCGTGGCGCCGAGCTGGTAGTCGTCTACGTAGACCAGCGCGCCGGGCGGGTTGCTGCGGATGGTCATCCGCCGCTGGACGCAACCCGGGGCGACCAGCGTAGCGACGAAGGCGGCGGCCAGGACGACGCAGCGCATGCCTGGGACGATAGGGAGCGGCCCCGGCCGCCGCCAGCCCAACGCCCGATTGCCCAGATTCCCCGCCCTGACAGGTATCGCCGTGCCGGCTCCGGGGCTACACTCTGCGGTTTTGCGGCCGCAGCACCCGGAAACCGACGCGTGGGATCTGGTACGAGCCTCGAATACTGCGCCCTCTCCGACATCGGCCGTCGTCGCGCGAGCAATCAGGACTCGCAGACCGTCGCCGAGCCCTACAACACCGAGCAGTATCGCCGCCGAGGCTGGCTCCTGCTCGTGGCCGATGGGATGGGGGCCCACGCAGCCGGCGAGATGGCCAGTGCCCTCGCGGCCCAGGAGGTGCCTCAGGCCTACGACAAGAATGCCCATCGGCCGGCGCCGCTCGCGCTCCGCGCGAGCATGGTCCACGCCA
>CAMCPF010000307.1 GCA_945876515.1 Candidatus Kuenenia stuttgartensis | reverse complement strand
GAAGTTCAAGAACCCCAAGAACGACACTTGGACGCTGAAGCCGAGCGACGACGTGTCTCAGGTGGGGTCGCAGACGGAGCGGTTGGCCAAGCAGGCCGACGAGGTGCTCCGGCGGGTGGTAGCCGAGCACCCGGGCACTCCCTGGGCGCAGATGGCCGCGGAGGAACTCCGGAATCCACTTGGCTATTCCTGGGAGGAGTCCTACACCGGCGTGAACGCCCCCAAGCCGGGCAACGGCGGCAACGGCAATCCCAATCCCGGTGACGACAAGAAGCGGATGCTCGCGCCGCCGCAGCCCAAGCGGCCGTTGAAGAACATCTGACCGACTGCGAGCGACTTGTCGCCCGCCGCGTCGTTCGTTCGAGAGAGCCCGAGTCGGCCTCGCCAGGCGTTGGCGAGCCGCTTTGCGGCTCGCATCCCCCGGCTAGCGTCGGGGGCTTTTCCCAGCGCTATCGCCGCGCCGAACAGGACTGGGAGGGGCAAGCCCTCGCAGTCAACCGTCGCCGTAGAGAGGAATTGATTCGTCTGAACCCGCTCCGCGCGCCACAACGCGCACGGACACGGCCGCCCGGAGGTGCGGCCGGCGGCCGGGGCCGAAGGCCCGAGGGCCGCCAAGGCTGCAGGGGTCATGGATGCCCCTGCAGCCGTGAAGTCAGAACGTCAGGCTCTCCTCCGCAAACACTTCGCGGCTCTCGTAGGCGTGAAACAACCGCGAGATCCGCTGGGAGAGCACCCGGAGGAACGTGCTGCGAAACTGGGCTTCAGGCATGTCGCTGGCCGGGATCGCGTTGTTCGCTGGGAAGTCGAAGTTGTCGATCCTTTTCTGGAACACGACCTTCTTCTCCTTGATGTCGTATACCCGCACGTTGACGGCAGCACGGCCCCGGTAGAGCGTCGAGCCTTCGTGGAGCCGAAACTCCTCCAGGTCGATGCCCACCACGTGATCGACGCCCAGCGATCCACCGACGGTCTGGTAGTCGGTCCAGTCATTCTCATCGATCCAGCGGGACACCTCGTGCTGCCCGACGGCGGAGGCCCGTCGCACCTGGTCCTCGATCTGGCCGCCCACGAGGGTGGCGAGCTCCCTGGCCGAGCCGGCGTCGGTGAACTCGAGTTCGATGATCGGGCGGCAGACGACGGCGAACTTGCTGCCCTTGAGGCCGTTGAACTCCGCGGGCATGTCGGCCGGCTGAATCAGATAGGCCACGGTCAGCAGCGTCGAGCAGCCGGTCGCCAGCGGCAGGGAGAGCAGGGCCGGGATGGCGAGCCAACGGGACAGGCGGTGCATGGGGGGCTCCTCGAATGGCGGCTGGGTCGGGTCGGGAGGCTAGCCGGAGGCCGCAGACCGCTCAATGCCGCTTGGCAGCCGTCGGACGGCCGCCCGCGGGCCATGGCACAATGCAGCCTACGGAGCCTGCCCATGTCCTCGACGCCCCCGAGTCCGGCCGCGGAAGCCGCGTTTCTCACGGCCCTGGTGACCGGCCTGCCGGCCACGCATGACTGGGCATTTCCCAGCTTGGTGGCCGTCTCGGGCGGGGCCGACAGCGTGGCTCTCGCGGTGGCGATCGCCCGGCTGGTGCCGCCGGCGGCCCGAGGGCGGCTCGTGATCGCCCATGCCGATCACGGCCTGCGAGCCGAGTCCGCCGCCGATGCCGAGTTCGTGCGGGCGCTGGCCGAGCGACTGGGCGCGAGCTGCGTCTGCCGGCGGCTCGACGTGGCGGCCGCAGGTGGACGGGAGGGGCTCGAGGGACGGGCCCGGCGGCTGCGGTACGAGTTTCTGGCTGCGGCGGCCCACGAGGCGGGAGCGAGGCACGTGTTGGTGGCCCACACCGCCGACGACCAAGCGGAAACGATCCTCCATCGGCTCCTGCGGGGCACGGGGGTGGCCGGACTCGCCGGGATGCGGCGCGCCCGGCGGCTGGCCGACGGCGTCGCACTCGTTCGACCGCTGCTGCACGTGTCACGCGCGAGCGCGCGGGCCTTCCTCGCGGCCACGGGTCAGGAATGGCGGGAGGATGCCACGAACACCGATCCAACGCGGTCCCGCAACTTCCTCCGGCACGAGATCCTGCCGCGATGCACGGCAGGGCCGTATCCGGCCGCCGCCGCGGCGATCGCGCGACTCGGTGACCAGGCGGCGGCCGCCGCGGCGGCGCTGGCGAGCGCGGCGGAGCATCTCCTCGACGCCCGATCGCGTCGGCTCGCGGGGGGCGTGGTGGCGGTTCAGACGACCGATCTTGCGGGCCTCGACCACCACCTCCTGGCCGAGGTGTGCGCGGCGATCTGGCGGCGGGAGAACTGGCCCCGGCGCGACATGACCGCCGCCCACTATCGGGCGGTGGCGAGCATGATGCGCGTGGTCGGTGAGGCCGCTGCTCTCGACCTGCCCGGCGGCATCCGCGCCCGGCTCGAGGCCGGCCAGCTGTTGCTCGAACCGCGGGCTAGGCGTCCATCTCGACCCGCTTGTAGCCGCCGATCGCCGCAAAATAGCGCAGGAATCCGAGATAGATCACCGCCATCGTCGCCGGGATGAAGGAGTCGATCTTGAGCGTCTCGCGGTCTCCCTGCTGATCGGCCTCGATGGCCGCCTTCTGGTCGGCGGTCGCCTCGGCACCGGCCTTGCGGGCGGCGGCGACCTTCGGGCCGTCGAGCCCGAAGGCCTCGGTGGCGGGAATGTTGAGGAACCGGCTCGGGGTCTCCGACCTGTACTGCTCGTAGATGGCCGCGTCGGCGGCCTTGAGCGACTCTCCAGCGAACCGGTCTTTGCAGTAACCGAGGCCCGGGCCGCCGATCAGGCCCGCCGAGAGCATGCCGATGCCCCCCATGATCGACATCGCGACCGCGCCGGTCTGGGGGAACCGGTCGCCGACCACGGCGAGCATCGTGGGCCAGAAGAACGTCTTGCCGACGGCGTAGATGCCCAGGGCGGCCAGGGCGGCCGGGAAGGTGTCCATCCCGCTGGCGAACCGCAGCCCCACGAAGGCCAGGATCGACGACACGAGCAACAGGCCGATCGGGGAGAGGCCGAGCTTCGTCTCGATGAAGTGGGCACAGAACCGAAGGCCGAACATGATCGCTGAGGTCCAGATGAACAGCCCCTTGCCCTGCTCGGACGTGAACAGGTTGCCGGTGATGTTCTGGATCCAGCTGTCGGTGCCCAGTTCCACCGCGCCGACCAGGGCGTGGGTGACGAACAGAATGAAGAGCATCACCGACCCGATCGAGAACTTCGTCATCACCGCGACGGCCAGGAGCAGGGCCCCGCCGATCGCGTAGCCCGCGACTGCTGCCTGCTCGGGGATGAAGTTCTTGAAGATGTCCCCGAAGAACAGGGCCAGCAGGAAGCAGGCGACGGCCGCACCCAGGATGCCGACGCTGCGAAACATGTCCACGAAGCTGGCCCCCTTCTCGGCCGCCTCGGATCGGGGGAATTTCTGGCCCAGGAACATCAGGGCGTAGATCGCCGTGGGCACGAGGTACAGCGCGAGCTGGTACTTCCAGTCGATCTGCAGCTTGTCGTCGAGATACCATCCGGCCACCGTGCCGAGGATCATCCCGGCCGGCCAGCTCGCGTGGAGGATGTTGAGGTAGTGCGTGCGGTTGTTGGGATAGATGGTCGCGACGAGTGGGTTGGCGACCGCCTCGAGCGTGCCGTTGGCGAAGGCGAAGATGAACGAGCCCCAGAACAGGAGTTGGTAGGCATTGGTGGGCGTCGAGGCGCTGAAGGTCACCAGCGCCGAGAGCACGTGACCGAGGAACGCCAGGGCCACGAGCTTGCCGTAGCCGATCTTGTCCACGATCACGCCGCCGATGATGATCCCGAAGCAGAACCCGGTCAGGCCGGCGCCCGTGATCTGTCCCGCCTGCGAGGCGGTGAACTGGAACTGCTCACGCCAGTTGTCGAGGATCCCGCCGCGGATCGCGAACCCGACGCCGGCTGCGAGGATCGCCATGAAGCCGGCCCACAGCAGCCGAGATGCGTTGGGAACGATACCGGCGGTGGATGAGTGCTCGACGTGATGCGCGGCCATGCGGACGGACTCCAGGCTGGGTGGAAGCGACCAGACGGGGGGCTTGCGGTGCCATGGATGCGGGCCCCCTGCGCCGGCGTGTGGCGAGACTATAGCAACCGGCGCAGGCTGGAGAAATGGCGGGGTCTGGCCCGGCACCGGGCCGGGGCGGCGGGTTGACCCGGGGGTGGAGCGATCCCTAGTTTCCCCGCCCTCGAGCGGCCTCGCGCC
>CAMCPF010000306.1 GCA_945876515.1 Candidatus Kuenenia stuttgartensis | reverse complement strand
CGGCCGGTTCAAGACCCGCGTCTCGCCCGACGACGCGGCCCTGGTTGGGGCGATCGAGGCCGCGCTCGCCAAGTGACGCGGGCTCGGGGTTGCCCGTGCCATCTCGCAGGACGCTCTCTGCAGAGACTTTTGATGCTGAGGAGCCGGTTGGGGGCACGCGCAGGAACCGAGGAGCTTTGCGTAGCACGCACGTGGCTAACCCGATGGAGTACGTACTCGAAATGTCCGAAGGTGACGAGCATGTCCCCGGCCGGCGAACCAGTGCGGCCGATGTCACCGCAGGCTCGGGGTTGCCCGTGCCATCTCTCCGGACGCTCCCTGCGCACATCCTGTGCTTCGGTCGCTCCGTGCTAGCTCGCTGATATCCCGCATTCGCTTCGGCATCCTGCCTTCGCTCGCTAGCAAGGCCGTCTCGATTGGCACGGCCAACCCCTCGCTGGCCCATCAGTGAGCGGAAGGATCGCGATTCACGCGGCCCGTGAGCCCGAGCGGCTCTCGGCGGCGGGGCCGATCGTGCGGCGGACCACCCACGGCGGCCGGCCCTGCACTTCGCGGTAGGTGCGGGCCACGTATTCGCCCACGATCGCCACGGCGGCCGTCTGAATCGCGGCTACGAAGCTCGCGACGGCCGTGATCGCCGCCAGCGACACGCCCTCGCGGGGCGGGCCGACCAAGGTCGAGAACGCAGCGACCGCGGTGGCGAGCGTGCCGATCGTGGCGAGCGTCGCCGCGGCCACCCACGTCAGCCGGAGCGGGGCGTCGGAGGAGAGCACGAGCGCGTCGCCGGCGAGCTTCACGAGCTTCCAGGGGGAGTACTTCGTCTCCCCGGCCGCCCGCGGATGGCGGTCGTACCAGACCGGCTCGTGGCGGAAGCCGGCCCAGGGCACGAGGCTCCGCAGGTAGCGACGCTTCTCCGGCAGGGCTACGACCGCGTCGGCCACGGCCCGGTCGATCAGCTTGAAGTCGCCCGTGTCCACCGGCATCGGATAGGGCATCAGCCGCGCCAGCAGTCGGTGATAGAGGCTCGCGGTCGCGAGCTTGAAGGCCGTCTCGCCGGCGCGGCGGCGACGGCGGCCGTAGGCCACGTCCACGCCCGTCCGCCAGGCGGCGACCATCTCGGGGATCACCTCGGGCGGATCCTGAAGGTCGGCATCGGTGATCACGATCGCCGCGCCGCGGGCGGCCGCCAGGCCCGCCGACATCGCCGCCTGCTGGCCGAAGTTGCGGGAGAGCTCGATCACGGCCACCCGGCCGTCGCGGGCGGCGATCGCCGCGAGCTTCTCGAGCGTGTCGTCGCGGCTGCCGTCGTCGATGTAGATGATCTCGAAGTCCATCCCGGTGGTCGGCAAGACCTCCGTGAGTCGGGAGTGGGTGGCCTCGATCACGTCCCGCTCGTTGTGGCAGGGGATTACGACCGAGAGCAGGCCCCGGCCGGCCCGCTCGGGCAGGGGGCGACGGAGCAGGATCCCGCCATCCTCGTCGTGAACGGTGGCCTGTCCGCTCATCGGGCCACCTCCCCGCCCCGGGCGGTGCGGTCGGCGGGAGCGACGCGGCCGATGGCCACGACGTCTTCGTCGCGGAACATCGGCCGGGAGCGGCCCACCTCGCCGTAGCCGGCCGGCAGGACGGCCTCGACCCGGGCGAGTTTGTCGGCCGGCACGAGCAGGACGGCGTCGGGCCCCGAGGCGAGGAACTTCGCGGCGGCGGCAGCGTCGTCCTGGACGATCTGGTTCACGTGGCCGCTGGCGTAAAAGACCACGTTGGGGCTCGCGATCATGAAGGTTCCCAGCCGCGCCGCCGCGTCGCCGTCGCCCTTCAGGCCGCTGACGAATCCGGGGATGGCGTTGGCGGTGGCGATCTGACCGGCGGCCGGGCCAACCGCCAGGGCTGTGTAGAGGAGCGCCGTGCCTGTGAAGCAGGCCAGGGCGGCCTCGGGCCGATTGCGGGCGGCCAGCCACCAGCAGGCCCCGGCCCCGACGAGCGGCACGAGCCCCACGATCGCCGCCGGTTCGGCTCCAGGCAGTCCGTACCGGGCGGCGATGACGATGGTCGCGATCGTGGCCACGCCCCCGAAGGCGAGGGCCAGCGTGCCCGTGGCAGCCCAGCGGGGATGCGGCCAGCGGCCGGATGTCGCGGCCTGGCGGGCGGCTTCGACGGCCACCACCGCCACCAGCAGGGCCGCCGCCGGGTAGGCCGGAAGGATGTAGTTGGGCAGCTTCGTCGCGGCGGCCGAGAAGCCGCCGACCCAGACGCCGAGCCAGACCAGCGCGAGGCCGAGGGCGTGTACCGTGGCGACGGGCACGGTCCGCTTCCAGGTTCGCCAGGCCGCCAGCACGACCGCCAGAGGCAGGAAGCACGACCAAGGAAAGAAGAGGACGAGCATCGTGAGCGGATGGAAGAGCACGCCGCCGGAGTGTTGCTCCATCGGGGCCATGAACCGGCCCACGTTGTGGACGAAGAAGAAGCCCTCGATCCACGCGCCGTCGGTCCGCTGCCAGACCGCCACGTACCAGGGGGCGGCGGCGAGCAGCATCGCGGCGGTCAGCACGATCGGCCGCAGGCTGCGGAGCACGTCGATCACCGCGGGCACGGCTGCCGCACCGATGCGCCGCAGCCACGGGCCGGCGGGCAGCTCCGTCAGCCGCCGATCGACGGCCACCCACCACGCCCAGGGCACGAGCACGGCCAGCGGCCCCACGAAGCCGATCGGCCCCTTGCACACGACCGCCAGCCCGAGCAAGAGCCCGATGCCGACCGCGCGGCCCACGCCGAGCCGCGGCAGGGCGTCGTCGCCGCAGGCGATGCATGGGCCGCCGTCCGCGGCGCGCAGCCCGCCAGCTCGTGTCCCGGCGCCGGCCGTTCCACCGGCCCCGGCGGGCCTGAGCAGCACCTCCGCGGCCAGGACCGTCGCCCACGTGCAGAGCGCCGTCAGGATCGCGTCGGGCGTGGCCGCATGGGCCTCGATCCCCGCGAGCAGGCTGCCCAGCCAGGCCAGGGCCGCGACGACACCGGTCGTGGGGTTAAACAGCCGCGTGCCAATGCGCAGCAGGGCCAACGCCGTCGCCAGGGCCGCGATCATCGAGGGCAGTCGGGAGGCGAACTCGTTGGCCCCGAACACGCTCATGCTCGCGGCCATCGCCCAGTGCATGAGCACCGGCTTGTCCACGGCGAGCGTGCCGTTGAATACCGGCACCACCCAGTCGCCCGTCTCCATCATCGTGCGGGCGATGACGGCGAACCGGGGCTCGTCCTCGTCCCAGAGCGGGGCCCGGGCGGTGCCGAGGGCGAGTGCGACGAGGCCGGCGATGACGACGATGGCGAGCGGGCGGCGTTCGGACATGGGCGATGGGTTACCGGGGAGGAACGAAACAGGTGAGATGTCAGGTGGATCGGGATCAGTGCCGTAGCGTCTCGTCCGCGCGGCCGGCCGCATCGGCCAGCCGTGGCGGCTCTGGCGTCGTCAGCGGGCCGAAGAGCACGAGCCGTCGGGCTTCCGGGAGGACGGTCACCGCCCGCATCACGGCGTAGTCGGCAGGCAGTTCGGCGGCCACGAGGTCCTCCCAGCGGGCGTCGACCACCACCGGAGCGCCTGGATGAGCCGCCACGAAGGCCGCCACCTCGGCCGGCTCGTCGAGATCGGCAATGGTGCCTGCTGCGGCCAAGCGGCCGGCGTAGAAGCTCGTGCTCGCCGGGGTGCGGTAGCAGGCGATCGGGTGGACGATGCCTGCGGCTGGCAGCCGTGCCAACAGGTGGCGGGCTCCGCCGGCTCGGCCCACGCTCGCCGGGCCGACTGCCACCAGGATCGCGACGCTCGCGCAGGCCGTCGCCGCCCAGGCTGCCGCCGCCGCCCGCCGGGAGGCGAGCGACTGGCTCACCCAGGCGAACAGCCCGCCGGCCAAGGGAATGAGCCCGACGAGCCCCAGCCACTCGCCGCCGGGAGCGATCCGGTGAATCGCGACTGGCAGGCCGATGCCCAGGCCGACTCCCGAGAGGATGAGAAAGCCCCAGGCCCACCGCATCCAGGCGTCGGTCGCCCGGGAGGGCGAGCGGATCCAATCGGCGAGAAAGAGACCGATGCAGCAGGCGAGTGCCGGATACACAGGCCAGACGTAGCCCGGGAGCTTCGTGCCGGCGAGCGAGAAGGGAACGATCCAGGCTGCCAGCCAGGCGAACACCAGCCGCATGCCGGAGGAGGCGGAGCCGGGTGTGCGCACCGCGACGATTGCATGCCAGCCGACGAGCGC
>CAMCPF010000305.1 GCA_945876515.1 Candidatus Kuenenia stuttgartensis | reverse complement strand
ACACGAGCACCAGCGGCAGCCCCGCCTCGGACGCCCGCCGCGAGCCGGTCTCGAATCCGTCGCAACACTCGACGGAGACGCTGGCGGGGCGGCTGGCCAGAGGTGTGCTGGGTGACGAGAGCCGGATGGTCGTGGACTCCAGCCAGGCGGCCGCCGGACCGATCCGGGCCTCCTCGTCGCGCACGTCGCAGCCCATGGCCAAGAGGCTGCAGGCGAGGGCGATGGGGCGCGGCTGGAAGGGGCGGGGCACGGACGAGCGCTGCCGGGGGAGCGGACCGGCCGCGGACGAGCCGCGGGCAACGGGCTTGTAGGAGGGGGGCGTCGGAATCGACAACCCCGGCCTGCCGCCGGCCACGGGCACCGCGAAATCTGGGCGAGGCCGGCAAGCGGGGCGATGCTGCGGCCTGCCGAAGGGCCTGTGCGCAGTGCGCGGCCGACGCTACCTTCCCCGGCCCGCGTGACCCCGCGGCCCGTGATGCTCCGCTCCTGCTCCCTCGTCGTGCCCACGCTGGGCGTCGCGATCCTCGTCGCGTCGTCGGGTTCGGGGTGCAGGCTCGTCCAGCGGCGCGGGCCGGTACCTCCGGAGGTGGCCGATGCCCGCCGGTTGAGCAACGAAGGGCTCTCGGCCGCCGATCGGGCCGACCTCGTCCGGGCCGAGGCGCTGCTCGAGGAGGCGGTCGCGCGGTGTCCCGTGGACGTCGATGCCCGCAAGCACTACGCCGACGTCCTCTGGCAGCGCGGCCTCAAGATGGAGGCCGTCGGGCAGATCAAGCAGGCGCTCGAACTCTCGCCCTCGGACCCCGCGCTGAGTGTGACCGGCGGCGGGATGTATCTCGACCTCGGGCTCTTCGACGAGGCCGATCGGCTCGCCCGCGAGGCGGTCAGGCTCTCGCCGCGCTCGGCCGAGGCCTGGCACCTCAGCGGCCGCGTGGCCCTGGCCCGCGGCCAGGCCGAGCCGGCGCTCGCCGACTTCCACCGCGCGCTGGCGCTGGCCCCGGAGCATCGGGCGATCCTGCTCGACACGGCCGAGGCCTATCGGCGGCTCGACCGGCCGCAGCGGGCCCTTGCCACCCTGGCGATCCTGGGCGAGACGTATGGCCCCACCGACACGCCGGCCGACGTGCTCGTACTCGAGGGCTTGGCGCAGGAGGCGCTGGGTCGCCGGACCGATGCGGTGGAGAGCTACCGCCGGGCGGTGGCCCGCGTGGACGGGCCCGCGGAGGCCGCGCGGCGGCTGGCGGTGCTGGAGTCGAAGCGGGAGACGGTCGTCGCCGCTGAGCCGCAGGCCGTGCCGCGGTGAGTCGCGATCATTCGCCGCTCCGTCCCGTCAGCAGGTCGAAGGCCGTGATCGAGGGGATCAGGAGCGCGAGTGTTGCGAATCCGTAGGCCGTGACCACCACCAGCAGCACCTGCAGGTTGCTGCCCTGGAGGAAGCCGGTGATCGCCACGAAGGTCAAGACCGGCAGCAAGGCGGCCGTCCAGGCGACGGCGGGGGAGGGATTGCGGGCGGCCAGGGCCGCGTACAGGCCCACCGCGCCGCCGACGATCGCCGCCAGGAACGGCGCCAGCTGCAGTTCGAAGCTGCCGCCGAAGGCCACCATGATCCGCATCGCCGTGGCGACGCCGACCGAGAGGAAGGCCACGATCCCGAGCGTCACCCCGATCGCCTGTCGCGAGGCCGGGTGGGAGAGACCGGCGTAGACCCCGAGCACGGCCCCGAAGAAGAGCAGCACGGCCAAACCGGCCAGCATGAACAGCCCCTGCTCGAGCGTGGCGACGCCGGCCGGCACCAAGGCAATGCAGAGCGCCAGCGGCAGCACCACGATCTCGCGGGCCGCCGCGATCACCCCCCAGAGCTTGCCCCAGACGAACTCCGCCGGCTCCAGGTCGCTGACGAGCAGCAGGTCGAGCGTGCCCCGATCCCGTTCGCTCGTCACGCTCGTCACGGCCAAAGCCGCGACCGCCAGGATGCTCGCAAGCCAGAGCGGTACGATCGCTGCCGCCACGGCCAGCCGGTCGGGGCGGTCGGCGCGGCTGGCGGCGACCACGCCGACGACGGCGGCGGCGAAGAGCGCGAGCCAGGCGATCCGCACCACGACCATCGCTCGGCCGTGGGCGCGGGTGCGAACCTCCCGCCAGAGCACGGGGTTGGCCCAGACTTCCCGGCGACGTGATGCATGGGCGGCCCCGGTCGGCCGCCGCCGGGGTTCGCTGGCGGTGTTCCAGCGACGCACGCCTGCGATCGCAGCGCCGGAGGCGGCGACCACGAGGCACCCGCAGAGCGCGAGGAAACGGGGCGCGTCGCCGCCGCCGGCGGGCGTCAGGGCCGCGAGTGCGGCGCGGGCCGGTGACACTCGGGCGGCCCAGGCCGGGCCTGCCAGCGTGGCTGCAGCCTCGCCGGCGGCCAGCCACGCCACGAGCAGCGATGCCGTGATCGCCAGCGCCTGGAAGGTGGTGTCACGCCAAAAGGCCAGCAGGTTGCCGAGGGCCGCGGCGGTGGCGGCGGCCGCGGCGGTGACCAGGAGCAGGCGGCCCAGTTGGGCCGGCGTGACGCCGCCGAAGAGTGCCACGAGCGCGAAGACCGGCGCCGCGGCGACCAGCAGCAGGCCCACCCGCAGCAGGCTGCCGGCGAGCTTCCCGAGCACGAGCTGGGCCCGTCCCAAGCGGCTGACGAGCAGGAGTTCGAGCGTGCGACGATCCTTCTCCAGGCTCACGGCCAAAACCGCCACGAGAGCCGACACGAGCACCGCCAGGGCCAGTTGCACGGGGGCCAGAATCCGCAGGAGCGTGGCCCCGAACCGGGCCGTGTCGCCGATCGTGACCACGGCCTGCGAGCCGGTGACCACCAGCCAGCAGGTGGCGACGATCCCCAGCAGGGTGGCGGCGGTCACCGCCCGGGCCACGTACAGGCCCTTGGTCCGCGGGGCGACCATCACTTCCCGCTCGAAAACCGCTCCGCCGATCATCCGGGCATCCCGTGGCCGTGGGGGCGGTGGAAACCCGCGCCCTGACTCGCTAGAGTATCCGACGCCCGGGGGTGCCGGGGATGGACGGGTCGTTCTCAGGGAGTCGAATGCTCATGTTCTGCCGTCAGCAAATTCGTCATGCCAGCCTGGCCGCCGCCCTCATCGCGGTGGGGCTCGTCTGCGGGCCGCAGGCCGTTCAGGCCCAGGTCACCGCCAAGACCCTGATCGGCAAGGCGGTCTCCGACGACGCCCAATACAAGGAAATCAACGGCGCCATCACCCGCTTCGGTGACCGTGACATCGACGGCTGCCGGGCCATCCTCGAGCGGGCTCGCAACAACAATCCCAAGCTGCCGCCGCCCGGCGTGATGATGGCGATGCTCTGGTTGAACGTAAACCAGTTGCAGCCCGCCCGGGCCGAACTCGAGCAGACCGCCATCAAGTTTCCGAAGGATCCCGAGGCCTATTTGATGCTGGCCGACCTGGCGTTCCAAGATCGGCGGGTCACCGACTCGGCGGTGCTGTTCGAGCGGGCCACGCAACTCGCGACCGCCTTTGAAGAGAATCCCAAGCGGAAGCGCGACTTCGAGATCCGCTGCAACGCCGGCACGGCCGCCGTGGCCGAGGCGCGGCAGCAGTGGGCCGACGCCCAGAAGTTCCTCACGGCCTGGATCGCGCTCGACCCCGACAACGCCGGGGCCCACTTCCGCCTGGGGAACGTGCTGTTCCGGCTCGACCAGGAGCAGGCCGCCCTGGCCGAGTTCCAGGAGGCCCGCAAGCTCGATGCCAACGCCCTCCAGCCGGAACTCGCGCTCGCGCGGCTGTATGACGAGGACGGCAAGAAGGACGTGGCCAAGAAGTGGATCGAGTCGGCGCTCAAGGCCGCCCCCGACAGCGCGCCGGTGCTGCTCGCCTCGGCCCAGTGGTACCTCGGCCAAAACGACCTCAAGACGGCCCAGTTGATCGCTGAGCGAGTGCTTACCCAGGACGCCAAGAGCCTCGATGGCAAGATCGTGCGGGGCGTGATCGCCCGCGTGGCCCGCGACTACGCCACGGCCGAGAAGTTCTTCAACGACGCCCACCTGCAGTCGCCAGGCAACTTCGCTGCCAGCAACTCGCTGGCCTTGGTGCTGATCGAGTCGGAGAGCAAGGAGGCCCAGCAGCGGGCGGTGGAGATGGCCGAGGCCAACGTGGCCCGCTACCGGGAGAACTCGCCGCAGCAGGTCAACGCCCTGACGACACTCGCCTGGGTGTACTACAAACTCGGCCGCCGCGAGGATGCCGAGAAGATCCTCGACC
>CAMCPF010000304.1 GCA_945876515.1 Candidatus Kuenenia stuttgartensis | reverse complement strand
AGCAGGTGCCCATCGGGCAGACCGACGAGCACGCTCGTGCGCGTGCGGCGATCCCTCGGCCCACCCCGCTGACAGGTGTCGCAGCCGCAGCCCACCAGCGGCACGCCCACGCTCGTGCCCGTGCCGAGGAAGAGCATCCGGCCGGAGAGGTCGCGGCCCTGATGCCAGGGCGGCCGAGTGCCGTGGGCGGCGGGGTCGGTCAGGATGGGGTCGGGACTCATGGCCGAGAGTATCCGCTGAAACACCGGCCGGCACCAACCGACGCCACTCCGGCCCGATACAATCGGCGGGGCGGACCCCGCGACGTCAGCCGAGTCGAATACCGGACCATGGCCAACGATCCTGAACTGCTGTTCGTCTATGGCACGCTGCGGCCATCGCTCGCGACCGGCAGACACGCCGGCCTCGTGCATGACCTCGAGGTCGTGGGGCCGGCGACGGTGCCGGGCGTGCTCCTCGAGCTCGGCGACTACCCCGGCCTGGTCGCGGGCGACGGTTGCGTGCACGGCGACCTGCTGCGGATCACCGACGCCGCTCGGCTGCCGGCGCTCGACGCCTATGAGGAGTGCGGCGGGCCGGAGCCCCTGTTTCGCCGCGAACGGATGGTTGCCCGCCTGGGCGATGGCACCGCGTTCGATGCTTGGGGGTATCGCTACGCTCGGCCGCAGCGGGCTGCGACGATCATCGACGGCGGCGACTATGCCGCCCACGTGGCCCGCCGCTGACCCCCCACCAGAGCGTGGTGCCAGCCGCCGGCGGCCTGGCGACCGCTGCCATGTTTTTCGGCACCGGCGCCACTAGATGCTCCGTCCGCGGGCTTGCCCCTGAAGCCCCACGACAACCCCGCCCGGCGATTCGCCAACTTCCCCCAAACTCGCCATATTGGTACAAGATTTGCTGCGCATGGTCTCTCGCCTGAAGCCAACCAGACACCGACGAGGCGGCTGTGTGGTGCCGGGGCTTCGCCGGGCTCGTCTCCCGGCCTTCCTGCGGCGCCGCGCAGATCGATGTCGAGTCGTCCTGCGGTCGACAGGCATGTCCCTTGATTACCATCCCTTTTTCGTATGGAAGGACGACTGGAACGATGAGCACGAAGACGAAGCTTGAGTACATCTGGCTCGACGGCTACAAGCCGACGCAGAGCCTGCGGTCGAAGACCCAGATCCGGAGCAACTTCAGCGGCAAACTCGAAGACTGCCCGATCTGGTCATTCGACGGGTCGAGCACCCAGCAGGCCAGCGGGCACGACTCGGACTGCCTGCTCAAGCCGGTCGCGATCTATCCCGATCCCGGCCGCAAGAACGCCTATCTGGTGATGACCGAAGTGCTCAACGCCGACGGCACACCGCACGAGTCGAACGGCCGGGCCACGATCGCCGACGACGACGAGGACTTCTGGTTCGGCTTCGAGCAGGAATACTTCCTCTGGTGCACCAAGAACAACAATCCTCCGGGCTTCCCAGCCGGCGGCTATCCGGCCCCCCAAGGCCCCTACTACTGCTCGGTCGGGGCTGACAACGCCCACGGCCGGGCCTGTGTGGAGGAACACCTCGACGCCTGCCTCGAGGCCGGCCTCAACGTGGAAGGCATCAACGCCGAGGTGGCGGCAGGGCAATGGGAGTATCAGATCTTCGCCAAGGGAGCCAAGCGGGCCGGTGACGAAATCTGGCTGGCCCGCTACCTGCTGGAACGGATCGGCGAGCAGTACGGCTATTCGATCGAACTGCATCCCAAGCCGCTCGGCGTGCACGCCGACTGGAACGGTTCGGGGATGCATGCCAACTTCTCCAACGGCCTGATGCGGACCTGCGGCGACAAGGCCGTGTTCACCAAGATCTGCGAAGGCTTCGGCGGTGTGATCGACCGGCACATCAGCGTGTACGGGGCCGACAACGACCAGCGGCTCACCGGCAAGCACGAGACGGCCGCGATCGACCAGTTCAGTTACGGCGTCTCCGACCGGGGCGCCTCGATCCGGATTCCGGTGGGCACGATCGAGGCCGGCTGGAAGGGGCGACTCGAGGACCGGCGGCCGGCCAGCAACGCCGACCCCTACAAGGTCGCCGCGGCGATCATCAAGACGGTCAAAGAGGCCACCGCCAAGTGATTGGCGGGCTCGTCGCTTCCTCAGCGGCGCAGCTGCAAGACGCGGTTCTTCTAGGCCCCCGCGGCGCGAGCCGCGGGGGTTTTTTACGCCTCGGCCCCTACTCCGCGAACTCCACCTCGCGGATCGCCTCGAGCAACTCCCGCATCGTCTGGTAGCGGTCGGCCGGGCTTTTCGCGATCGCCTTCGTCACCACCTCGTCGAGCCGTGCGGGGATGCCCCGGTCCGGGCTGGCTTTGGACGGAGGCGGCGGGTTGTCGTGAATGATGTTCTCGAACGTTTCCTGAATCACCCGCCCGCGAAACGGTTCCCGCAGCGCCGCCACCTCGTAGAGCACGACGCCGGTGCTGAACACGTCGCTCCGCTCGTCGATCACCGCCCGGTTCACGTTCACCTGCTCGGGCGACATGTAGAGCGGCGTGCCGGGCCGGTCGCCCGCCATCGTGAGTGCCTGGAGCGACTCGGAAGCCTGCCGGGCGAGCGACGGGTGCTGCGGCGCGTCGTCGGGCTGCCCCAGACCTTGGCCACGCCCCAGTCGAGTAGGATGACCTCGCCGAAGTTCCCCACCCAGATGTTCTCGGGCTTGACGTCGCGGTGGATCACGCCGCGGGCGTGGGCATACATCAGCGCCTGGGCCGCCCCGGCCACGATCTCGAGCCGGCGGCGGAGGGGAAACGCCGCGATCGTCGCCGCGTCGCCGCGGGCGATCCGCTTCAGGATCTCGAACAGGTTCTCACCCGAGACCCGCTTCATGGTGAAGTACAGCCCTTCGGCCGTGTCCCGGCCGATCTCGTAGACCGGCACGGTATTGGGGTGCTGGAGCTGGGCGGTGACGCGGGCCTCCCGCAGGAGCCGGCGGTTCTCCTTCTCGTCCTGGCGAAACTCCGGCAGGAGCGTCTTGATCGCGATCGTCCGACCAGTGATCCGGTCGAAGCAGGTGCGAAGCACGGCCGAGCCTCCCCGGGCCATGTCGCGAAAGTTGGAATACTTCGCGAGCCCCTGGGGGAGCGGCTCAGGCAGATCGTAGTCGGTGGCGCTTAAGAAGATCGGCCCTTGGCCGTCGGCCGGTGGCATCCGTCGGCTCCGCGATGTGGGCCCGAAGTGGCTGAGCCGCCCCTGCGGGGTGGATCCACGCTCATCGTAGCAACGTCGTGCCGCCGCGGCGCGGTAGCCGCCAGACCGCGGACTCGAGCACATCCGGCTTACGTGTGTCGCCGGCTCGGGGGCGGCAAAAGCCTCGTCGCTGATGGCCGAAGCGGCCATAGGCTCCTCGAGCGTTCGCCGACCCCCTTCACCTACCCCGTCTGGTTTGCCAAGACGTCGCTACGGTCAACAAGGACGCGATCTAAGGAGCCGGCTCGGCGACTGCCTCCTCCGCCTTGGCTCCAGCGGGCTGCGCCGCCTCGCCCTCCCGCAAAGCATGGCCGAACACGGACCACACCACGCCGTCCGCGACCACCGACAGGGTCATGCGGCCTTCGCCCGTGATCACCATGCTCACGCTGCGGCCGTGCTCGAGGCCGGAAAGAATCCAGACGCCGTCGACCTCGTGCGCCGAGTCGAGTTTCGTCACCTCGCCGCGCCGCGAGGCCGGCGCGAGGAGCGTGAGTTCCTTCTTGACGGGATCGACGCGGAGAAACGTCGGCCGCTCCCGCTCACCGAGTTCGGGAGGCCCAACCGTGCCGTCCTCGTCAACCGCCACCGCCGCCGCCACCGAGCAAATCCAGGCCTCGGCGGCCAGCACGCTGCCGGTCATCAGCGTCGTCGTTCCAGCCAGCAGAATCATCCCCAGCGTTCGCGTCTGCATCGTACCCGTCTCCAGAAGGTGATCGATCTTGCAACTCCCATTCGCTTCCGTCCGCCTACGAAACCAGCGGTCGCGTGGGCTGCGGCCTCACCGCACCGTGTAGCCCTTGGCTTCCATGGCCGCCATGTAGTTGCGGCTCCAGACCGCGAACTGCTGCTGGTAGGCCGCCACGGCCGTCGCGGAGGATCCCTGAGCTGTCTTCACGGCGCGCCGCGACCGGATGCCGCCGGTCACGCCCAGACCCGTCGCGCCGATTGCCGCCCCCTTGCCGGCGTCACCGGCGATGGCGCCGATGGCCGCACCGAGCGCCGCGCCCCCCGCGCCGCCCTTGATCGCCCCGCCCCGGGCCGAGTCGGCC
>CAMCPF010000303.1 GCA_945876515.1 Candidatus Kuenenia stuttgartensis | reverse complement strand
CACGCGATCCTGAAACGGGCCGTCGGTCGGCTGTTCCATGGTCGAACGATTCGCGTCACGACCGCCGAGGACTTGATTCTGCTGAAAATGGCCTTCCACCGGCAGAAGGACCTGCAGGACATCAAGGGCATCCTGCACGTGCAGAAGGGGCAGCTCGACATCCCTTATGTTCGGCGGTGGAGCGCCGAGATGCTGGAGCCGGCAGCCATTCGTGAACTCGACGAACTGATTGCAACCTACGAGGCAGACCGTCCCTCCGATCCTCGTGGATGAATGAGCGGTAGCGACCGCTCATCTGCCGCCGCTCGTTGCTGACGATCGCCGCGAGCACCACGCAGGCGAGCAGGCCCAGGAGTGATTTCAGCACCGGCTGCGGATCGGTGAGGCTCCTGGGCCGCATGGCGGTCGATGCTGCCGCATCCGGGCGGGCGGGCAGCCAGCGATTCTGCTACCTTTTTCTGCATGAGTCAGTTTCCCGACGAACACGTGCTGGTGGTGCCGCGGACGCTCTTCGACCGGGTCGGGGCCTTCCAAGGCTTCTGCGGCGACACCGCCGCATACCTGCCTCTCCTGCTCGATCCCGCGCACACGTCGTGGCGGCCGCGGGCGAGCGTGGAAGACGATCCGTCGTTCAAGCAGTTGATCCCGTACTGCGTGCTCGCCTGGCGAGGCGAAGATGGGCTGCGGCACTACTTCGCCTACACCCGCGGCGGCGGGCAGAGCGAGGCGCGACTCAGAGCCAAGCGGTCGCTCGGCATCGGCGGCCACATCTCCAGCACCGACGGCGAGCACGGCGACGACACCAGCTACGAGGCCGGCATGCGGCGGGAACTCGCCGAGGAGATCGCCATCGGCGGTGGCTGGACGGGCCGGTGCGTGGGGCTGATCAACGACGACTCGAATGCGGTGGGCAGCGTGCACCTCGGGATCGTGCACCTGCTCGAACTCGAGCGACCGGACGTGGCCTCACGGGAGAGCGAGCTCGTGGAGTGCGGCTTCGAGCCGCTCGCCGCACTCATGGCTGATCGCGATCGGTTCGAGACCTGGTCGCAGATCACGCTCGACGCCCTCGCCTCGGGCCTGCTCGAAACCTAGCGGCCATGGCCGATACGATCTACCTCGACAACCACGCCACCACCCGGCTCGACCCGCGGGTGCTCGAGGCGATGCTGCCGTGGCTCACCGACCACTACGGCAACGCCGGCAGCACGACCCACGAAATGGGCCGCGAGGCCCGCGATGCGGTGGAGGCGGCCCGGGCGACCTTCGCCGCCGCGGTCGGTGCGGTGCCCCGTGAGATCGTGTTTACGAGCGGGGCCACGGAAAGCACGAACATCGCCGTCTTAGGCACGGCCGCCCGGGCCTGCGGGGGCACGGCCGCCCGGGGCTATGGGGGACTCGCGGCCCGGGCTGGGCATCACGGTGACGCGGCGCGGCGACGGATCATCGTCGCCGTGACCGACCACCACGCCACGCTCGACCCTACCGAGCACCTCGAACGGGAGGGGTTTGCAGTCACGCGGCTCCCGGTCGTGCGGCAGGACGACTCGGCCGGGATCGCGGGGCGGATTCGGCCGGCCGATCTCGAGGCGGCGGTCGGCCCTGACACGCTGCTCGTCTCGCTCTTGCTGGCCAACAACGAGACGGGCGTGGTGCAAGCCATGGCGGCGCTGGCCGCGATCGTCCATGCGGCCGGCGGGCTCGTGCACGTCGACTGCGCTCAGGCTCTGGGCCGGATGCCCGTCGCCATGGACGCGATCGGCGCCGACCTCGCGAGCTTCTCCGCCCACAAGTTGCACGGGCCCAAGGGGGCCGGGGCGCTGTTCGTGCGGCGGCGGGAGCGGGCCGTGCGGGTCGAGCCGCTGGTCTTTGGCGGCGGCCAGGAGCGCGGGATGCGGAGCGGCACGCTCGACGTGCCGGGGATCGTGGGCCTGGCCGAGGCGGCGCGGCTGGCGGCCGCTGGGCTGGGCGAGGAAGTGCCGCGGATGCGGCGGCTGCGGGATCGGCTGTGGCAGAGGCTCGCTGCCGGCATCGACGGCCTGCAGCTCAACGGCCCGCCGCTCGACCGCGACGATCCTGACGGCAGCCCTGTGCGGCTGGTCAACAACCTGAACGTGCACGTGCCCGGTGTGGACGGCCAGACGCTGTTGGCGACGCTCTCCGCGGAGGGCCTCGCCGTCTCGTCGGGCAGCGCCTGTTCCGCTGAGAACCCGCGGCCCAGCCATGTGCTCATCGCGCTCGGCCGCGACGAGGATCAGGCCCGGGCGAGCGTCCGGTTCGGACTGTCTCGCTTCACCACGGAAGCAGAAGTGGATCGCGCCGCCGAGTTGGTGGCGTCCGGCGTGGCCCGGCTGCGGCGGCTCTAGCCGGGCTTTGCCTTTTTCCGAACGGGGTATAAACTTTTCACATACGGGCTTGTGAGAAACGCCCGTCCCAGCCCTGTTCAGCCAGGAGAGTTCACGCCATGTCGGTCATGCTCACGGAAAAGGCGGCCAGCGAGGTCAAGAAGATCATCACCGAGCAGCAGCTCGCGGCGGAGACGGTGCTCCGGGTCGGCGTCGCCGGCGGCGGTTGCAGCGGGTTTTCCTATTCGCTCGGCTTCGACACCGCGTTCGATCCCGCCGCCGACACGGTCAAAGAGCAGCACGGCGTGAAGGTGGTGGTCGACAAGAAGAGCGACCTGTTTCTCGACGGCACCACGCTCGATTTCCACGACGGGATCGACAAGCGGGGCTTCACGTTCAACAATCCCAACGCGAAGAAGAGCTGCGGCTGCGGCAGTTCGTTCCAAGCCTGACACAGCCTGGGCGATCCGCGGGCGAGCGAGTGCGGGAGGCCGGTCGATCCGGCGGATGACGTGACGTCGGCCGGCAAGGTTCACATCGTCGGCATCGGTGATGACGGAGTCGAGGGCATGACCGCCCAGGCCCGCCGCCTCGTCGAGGAGGCGGAGGTGCTCGTCGGCCCCGATTCCTGCGGCGTCGTGTTGCCGGCGCCGCTTCGTGATCGGCTCCAGGCCGCGGCCAACCTCGAGCAGCTCGTCGAGCGGATCGAGGCGGCCGGCAGTCGCCGCACCGTCGTGCTCGCCTCGGGTGATCCGCTCTTCTACGGCACGGCTCGCTACGTCTGCGCGAAGCTCGGCAAGGACCGGTTCGAGGTCGTGCCCCACGTCAGCAGCATGCAGTTGGCCTTCGCCCGGGTGAAGGAGTCGTGGGAGGAGGCCTTTCTCGCCAACCTCGCCGGCCAATCGATCGAGCGGGTGATCGACCGCGTGCGCACGAGCGAGACGGCGGGGCTGTTCACCAGCGAGCAGTGGCCGCCGGCCGCCGTCGCCCGGACGCTACTCGACCACGGCATCGACGCCTTTCAGGCCTACGTCTGCGAAAATCTCGGCTCGCCCGACGAGCGGGTCACGCAGGGTAGCCTGGCCGAGATCGCCAAGGAATCGTTCGCGCCGCTCAACGTGATGATCCTCGTCCGCAAGGCCAAGGCGCCCGAGCAGGCCGGGCAGGTGGGCACGCGGACCTTCGGCAACCCCGACGAGTGCTTCCTGCAGTCGCGGCCGAAGCGGGGTCTGCTGACGCCATCGGAGGTGCGGTCGCTGGCGCTGGCCGAGCTGCAGCTCAAGCCGACGAGCGTGATGTGGGACGTGGGAGCGGGCTCGGGCTCCGTGGGCCTCGAGGGGGCGCGGTTGGCCCGCGACGGCAAAGTCTTTGCGATCGAGATGGATCCCGACGACCATGCGCTGATCCGCGAGAACGCCGCCCGGTTCGGTGTCACCAACCTCGACCCGATCCTGGGCAAGGCTCCCGAAGCCTGGGCGGCGTTGCCCGATCCCGACGCGATCTACGTGGGGGGCAGCGGCCGCGATGTGGCGATGCTCGTGGAGGGGGCGTGGCAGCGGCTCAAGGCCGGCGGCCGGCTCGTGACGGCCTGCAACTCGATCGAAAACCTGGCCGCGATGCACTCACTGTTGCGTTCCCGCTCGACCGATGCCGCCTACTGGATGGTGAACATCGCCCGGGGCTACGAACAGATGGACCGGATCCGGTTCGAGGCGATCAACCCGATCTTCCTGCTCGCCGCCACGAAGCCCGCGTGACGCCGATGGAACAGCTCCCCGAGCCGCTCGACGTAATCGCGGTGGGGGCCCACCCCGACGACGTCGAGATCGGCTGCGGTGGCACGCTCGCACTCTTGGCCTCGCAGGGGCACCGCGTCGGGATCGTGGACCTCACCGACGGCGAGCCGACGCCCCGTTCGAGCGGCCCGGCGGAGCGGCTC
>CAMCPF010000302.1 GCA_945876515.1 Candidatus Kuenenia stuttgartensis | reverse complement strand
CGCGGCCGATCGCGGCGACGAGCCCATGGTCGATCGCCAGCCACGCGTTCTCGACCGCCGGCCCGGCGATCGGCACGATCCAGCGGGAGCGAAGCGTGAGCCGCTGCCTCGCCGGGCGCCGGTCGCGTGAGCCGTACTCGACCGCCCCGTTCACGGGGAGGTCACGGCCACCGGCAGCGGCGTGAAGTTGGGCCGCGCAATCGAGGCACCCGGGAGCATCACCCCCGGTTCGTCTTCGAAGAGGTCGTAGAACACGTACCGCCGGCGGCCTGCCGGGGTGGATCGATCGGGTGGTGGCGGCGCGGCGGGCCCGCGAAACCGGCCCGGGCAGCGACGGCGAGGCCCGGGCCGTCCCGGCGATCCGTCGCGGGCTCGCCGAGAGTGGCGCCGCCGGCGTCACGGCCGTCGGCGAGATCGCGACTGCGGCGCCGCCTCACGCGTACCACGGCCCGGGCCCGACGGTCCGCGTGTTTCGTGAGGGGCTCGGCCTTCGCGCGGCGGCCGGTGAGGCCGTGGCCCGCCACGTCGCCGGTGATCTCGACCGACTGGCGGCCGCCGGCATCGCCCGCGGCATCTCGCCCCACGCCCCCTACTCCGTCGCCGCGCCGCTGGGCCGCCGGTTGCTCGCGGAGGCGGGCCGCCGCCGGCTCCCCGTAGCGATGCACCTCCTCGAGAGCGAGGCTGAGGCGGAACTGATCGAGCGGGGCACGGGGCCCTTCCGCCGGCTGCTCGAGGATCTCGGTGCCTGGGATTCCAGCGCACCGCCGACCCTCCTGTCCGCGGCCGAGTGGATCGGCCGACTGGCTCGTGCTCCGCGCGGGATCGTGGTGCATGCCACGCACATCGCTCACGACGAGGCCGCCCTCGCCCGGCTGACCCGGCACCGCGACCGGCTCACGGTGGTAGTCTGCCCGCGGACCACGCAGGCGATCTCCGGAACCCTGCCGCCACTCGCGGCTCTGCGCGAGGCGGGCGTCCGCGTGGCGCTCGGCACCGACAGCCGGGCGAGCAACCCCGACCTCTCGGTGCTCGCCGAGTGCCGCACTCTCGTGGACGCGAGGCTCGCCACGCCGGAAGAAGCTCTTCGCATGGCGACCATCCACGGCGCCTGGGCCCTCGGCTTCGACCGGCGCGCCGGCCGGATCGCCCCTGGCCGCCCGGCCGACCTCGCCATCCTGCGGCCCACAACCGCCTCGCCTCAAGACCCGTTCGCGGCCGCCCTCGATCCGGCGACCGTGGTCGCGGCCACCCTCCGCCGCGGCCGAGTCATCGCCGGCCGAATGGCTTGACTTCTGGACACCGCTGCCCCGCCCCGTAGCGGCGGGCAGCCTGCCCGCCGAATACGTACACGGCTGGCTAGCGGTTTCCGCGGACCAGAGGCCCACGGCTACGTTCGGGATGGACTGCGAGGGGTTGCCCGTGCCAATCGAGCGGCGTAGGAAACCGAGCGCAGCAAGGATTGCGAAGCGAGGTTTCCTCCGAGCGACCGGAGGCCAGGATGGCCGAAGGGAGCGTCCGGCGAGATGGGACGGGCAACCCCGAGCCCTCCCCAGAGTTGAGTGAGCCCGGGAACTTTTTGCGCCCGCGGGCATCTCAGGATAAGGTGCGGCTTGCGGTGCCGTGCCATTCCCGTCCCGCGGAGGCTCGACCCATGCCCTGGCCTGCCACCAGAAGCCTGCTGCTCCTCCCCGCTCTGCTCCTCCCCGCGATCGCCACCGCCGACGGGCTGATCGTGGTCGACCGGCCGCCGCCGGGCTGGCGACCGCCGCCCCACGTCCCCCATGCCTTCGCGCCGCTCGAGGTGCGTCGCCACCACGTGACCGTGTTGGTCGAGGGGCAGGTGGCCACCACCGAGGTCGATCAGACGTTCTTCAACCCCAACGACCGCCAACTCGAGGGCACGTATCTCTTCCCGGTCCCCAAGGGAGCCAAGATCGATTCGTTCGCGATGGACATCGACGGGAAGCTCACGGAGGCGGAGCTCCTCGACGCCGCCAAGGCCCGGAAGATCTACGAGGACATCGTCCGCAGCATGAAGGATCCGGCGTTGCTCGAGTATGCCGGCCAGGATCTGTTCAAGGTGCGCATCTTCCCCCTCGAGCCCCGCAGGGAGAAGCGGGTGAAGCTGAAGTACACGCAGCTGCTCTCCACCGACGGCGGGCTTGTCGAGTATCTCTACCCGCTGAACACGGAGAAGTTTTCCGCCAAGCCGCTCGACTCCGTGAGCGTCACCGTCCGGCTCGAGGCCGACGCCCCGCTCACCACGATCCACTCACCAAGTCACGAGGTGGAGGTGAAGCGGGATGGCGACCACAAGGCCGTGATTGGCTTCGAGGCCAGGGACGTGCGGCCCGACACCGATTTCCAGTTGGTGTGGGGCGTCGAGCCGGCTGAGTCGATCGGGCTCGGACTGCTCTGTCATCGGGAGACCGGCAGCGATGAGGGCACCTTCGCCCTGTTCGCAGCACCCTCGCCCACGGCGCTCGCCGCGGCCCCGCAGCCCAAGGACATCGTGTTCGTGCTCGACACATCGGGCTCGATGGCCGACGGCGACAAGCTCGGCCAGTCCCGGCGGGCCTTGGAGTTCTGCCTGCGAAATCTCGACGACCGCGACCGGTTCGGCGTGGTGCGGTTCGCCACGGAGGCCGAAACCCTCGCCGACTCGCTCCTGCCGGCCGACGAGGCCTCCCGTGAGAAGGCCGTGGCTTTCGTGAAGGGCTTCAAGCCGATCGGTGGCACGGCCATCGCCGACGCCCTGGCCCGGGGCCTCAAGCTGGCCACCGCAGACCATGATCCGAACCGACCCTGCTTCGTCGTGTTTCTCACCGACGGCCTGCCCACCGTGGGCACGACCGACGTCGGCAAGCTCGTGGAGGTGGTGACCGACGCCGCCGGCAAGCGGCCGGTGCGGGTCTTCTGCTTCGGCGTCGGCACCGACGTCAACACGCACCTGCTGGATCGGATCGTGGAGACGACCCGGGCGGCAAGCCAATACGCTCTGCCCGGCGAAGACCTCGAACTCAAGCTGGCAAGTTTCTACGGCAAGATCGCCAGCCCCGTGCTCGCCAACCTGGAACTGACGGTCGAGGGCGACGTGCGGCTCTCGAAGATGCACCCGGCGCCGCTCCCCGACCTCTTCAAGGGTGAGCAGGTGGTGGTCTTCGGTCGATACTCGGGAACTGGGCGGGCCACGCTCACGCTCACCGGTACCGTCGCGGGCGAGCCGCGGCGGTTCACGCTCACGAAGTCGTTTCCGGAACAGGACGACGTCCGTGAGTTCCTGCCCCGGCTGTGGGCGGCCCGCCGGGTCGGCTTCCTACTCGACCAGATCAGGCTGCATGGCGAGAGCAAGGAGGTCCGCGACGAGGCGGCCACGCTCGCCCGGCGGTACGGGATCGTGACCCCGTACACATCGTGGCTGATCCTCGAAGACGAAGGTCGGCGAAACGTCGCGGCGATCGATCGCACGCTCCAGGCCCTCGAGGCCGACGATGCGGCCCGGGCCCAGGCCGGCAGGATGTACAAGTCTGCCCGCGAACAGGCCAGCGGCTCGGCCGCCGTCGGCGACGCCCAGGCCTACGACATGCTGCGGCGCGCGGAAAAGCTCGCCGCCCCTGCGGCCGCCAACGCCCAGTCCTGGCGGGGGCAGGCCGGCGAGGAAAAGGGCGGCGCTGCCGCCGTGCAGCGGGCCGTGGAAAGCCAGCAGGCGCAGACCATCGCCGGTCGGACCTTCTACGCCAACGCCGGCCAATGGATCGACGCCCGCGTCCAGGAGCAGCCCAAGGCCCGCCGCGAGAAGATCATGTTCGGCTCCGACGCCTACTTTGCCCTGCTCGACCGCGACCCCGCCGCGGCCCGATGGCTCGCCCTCGGCCGCAACGTGGTCGTGCTCGTCGGCGACACGATCGTGGAGATCGTGGAGTGAGACTCATAAGCCACGTCACCTGCGCACCGATGGACCGGCTCGGGGCTGCCCGTGCCAATCGAGCGGCGTTGATGGCCGAGCGCAGCAAGGATTGCGAAGCGAGGCCAGCATCGAGCGACCGGAGGGCAGGATGCCCATAGCGAGCGTCCGGCCAGATGGCACGGGTAACCCCGAGCCAGCGGAACCAAAAGACCGACCAGCTTTCCCACAACCCTGGAGCAAGCACCATGAAGACCTTCATCCTGACCGTCTGCCTCCTGCCCCTGTTCGCCATCACGGCCGCCCGTGGCGACGATCCCAAGGAGCCCGCCAAGAAGCCTCGGATCGAGGTCTGCTTCGTCCTCGACACGACCGGCTCGATGTCGGGTCTGATCGAGGGGGCGAAGGAGAA
>CAMCPF010000301.1 GCA_945876515.1 Candidatus Kuenenia stuttgartensis | reverse complement strand
GCTTCTTCGCCGGGCTCATCCGACTCACTCTCGGCCGCACCACCGCCCAAGGCGTCGATCCCGCTCGGCGACGCCACGCCGGACGTGCCGGTGCCGATGCTCACCGTCGACTCGCCGGCCGCAAAATCAGGAAAGCCCCCCGCCTCGTCGCCCGGGTCGCCGAAGGCACCAGCCGCCAGCACGGAACTGGCCGAGGCTTCGGCCTCGGCGGCGCCGTTGAGCCAGTCGTCGATGTCGGCGTCGGCCGCGCCCGCATCCGCTGCGGCCTCGTGGGCCGCCCCCGCGAACACATCGGCGGCTGGAATCACGTCGGGCTCGGCCGTGTCGTCTTCGAGCAGCGACTCCGGCAGCAGCGACTCCGGCAGCGACGCTTCGGGGGCCGGCGGCGAATCGAGAGCGGCACTGTCCGCAGCCTCGAGGCCGTCGTCGAGCAACGCGTCGAGCGCCGCGTCGGGCTCCCCAAACGCGAACTCTTCCGCCATCAGTTCGTCGGCAAGGGGTTCCTCGGCGACCGGGTCTGCGAAGAACGGGGCGTCGGCGACGGGTTCATCAGGAGCCGGGGTGCTGGCGGCGGCATCGTCGTCGAACGAAAACGTGAAGTCCGGCCCGGAGTCAGCCTGGCCCTCCGCGTCGAGACCGGCCCAGGGATCGTCGCCGGCTTCAGGCTTGTCGTCGTCGTGTGCCATCTCCATCCTCCGCGTGCTCCGATCGGTCCCGGTGAAACTCCGGGGGCGAGTGTACCACCGTGATTTTCCCGGCCGCCAGCGACGCCGGCCGCCCTACAACCCGTGGGCGGGTCCGTACCGCCGCCGGAGGCTGGCGGCCAGCCAGTCGGCCGAAACCGGCAGCCCGGTGGCCCGCTCAACCAGCGGGTCGCTCTCGAGCATCCGCCCGGCGGCATGGATCTCTGACCGCAGCCAGCCCAGCAGCGAGGCGAAGTCGCCCGCCGCGAACTGCCCGTCCAGATCGCCGAGCCGCCGCCCGGCGGCCTCCATCAACTGCGCGGCATAGAGGTTGCCGAGCGTGTACGTCGGGAAGTAGCCGATCAGGCCCGCGCTCCAGTGAATGTCCTGGAGGACTCCGGCTGCTGCGTTCGGGGGACGGAGGCCGAAGTCCTGCTGGAACCGTTGATCCCAGGCCGCCGGCAGATCGGCCACCGGCAGCTCGCCCTGGAGCACCGCCCGCTCGAGGTCGAAGCGGAGCATGATGTGCAGGTTGTAGGTGACCTCGTCGGCCTCGACCCGGATGAACGACGGCCGGACGACGAGCAGCGCCTGGTGGAGCCGGTCGGCCGAGGCATCGGCGAGCGCTCCAGGGAAGGCCTGCTTCGCCAGCGGGAAGCACCACTCCCAAAACGACCGCGACCGCCCGACGAGATTCTCCCAGAGCCGCGACTGCGACTCGTGGATGCCGAGCGACGCTGCCTCGCCGGGCGGCAGGCCGTACCACTCCGGCCGCAGCCCCTGGTCGTAGAGGCCGTGGCCCGCCTCGTGGAGCACGCCGTAGAGCGCCGTCGGTAGGAATCGCTCGTCCCAGCGGGTCGTGATTCGGCAGTCGTCGGGGCCGAGCGACGTGCAGAAGGGATGGTCGGTGGAGTCGAGTCGGCCGCGATCGAAGTCGAAGCCGATCCGGGCCGCCACCTCGCGGACGAACGCCCGCTGGGCCGCGATCGGAAAGGGCCGCTCGGTGAGCAGGCGATCGTCGGGCCGCCGCGTGGCTGCGGCGCAGGCCTGCACCAGGGGCACGATCCGCTCCCGCAACTCGGCGAACCGCGGCGCGATCGCCCGCCACCGGCCGCCCGGCTCGTAGTCGTCGAGCAGGGCGTCGTAGGGGTCGAGGTCGGGCCGCTGGCAGGCCGCCTGCTCCCGCTTGAGCGCGAACACCCGCTCGATCCATGGCTCGAGGTCGCTCCAGCTCGACGCCGCCCGCGCGGTGACCCAGGCTTGCTGCGCCTCGACGGTGGTCCGGGCGAGTTCTTCGACGAGCCGCGGAGGTCGCCGGGCCTGTTTGTCAAAGTCGTGCTTCAGGAGGCGGATCGTGGCCTGCTCCTCCGGGCTGCCGCCGGCGGCCAGCGGACCGGCCGCGAGGGCCGCGAGCCGCTCTCCCTGGTGGGGATCGGTGCGGTGGCGATGCACGATCGCAGCCAGTTCAGCCGCCTGCTCGGCCCGCCAGCCGCCGGCCCGCAGGGGCATCTTGGTCCGCTCGTCCCAGCCCACCAGCGCGTCGATGGTGGCGAGGACCGCCGAGCGGCGGGCATGCGCGCGAGCTGCGGTGAAGGTTTGGGCGTCCGCGGTCATGGCGGCAGACTATGATCGTGGCCGCGGCCCTGGCAACCGCCCGGCCGCGGAGCCGCTCCCCATGCTCGATGCGCTCGTGATCGCCCCTCACCCCGACGATGCCGAGCTCGGCATGGGGGGCACGATCGGCCTGATGCTCGCCCAGGGTCTGGCCGTCGGCATCCTCGACCTGACCGACGGCGAGCCGACGCCGCTGGGATCGCCGGAAATCCGGGCCCGGGAGACGAAGGCGGCCACGGCGGCCCTCGGCGTCCCCTGGCGGGAGAATCTCGGCCTGCCCAACCGACGGCTCAGGGCCACGCTCGCCGCCCGCGCGGCGCTGGCCGGCGTGATCCGGCGGACTCGGCCCAGGTGGCTGTTCGCGCCGCACTGGATCGACGCCCACCCCGACCACGTCGCCGCCACCAAGCTGGCGGAGGCGGCGCGGTTCTGGGCCAAGCTGACCAAGTGCGACCTGCCGGGGGATCCCTGGCACCCCGAGCGGATCTGGTACTACGGCTGCGTCCACCTGCGGGCGGTGCGGCGGCCGGCCTTCGTGGTGGACATCGCCTCCACGTGGCAGGCCAAGCAGGCCGCCATCGCCAGCTATGCCAGCCAGTTTCCCGAGAGCGCCCAGCGGCCGACCGTGCCCGAGCGGGTGGCGGCCGCCGACGCCTGGTGGGGCAGCCTGATCGGCAGCTCGCACGGCGAACCCTTCTGGTCACGCGAACCCCTCGGGCTTCGCGGCTTCGACCAGTTGATGTAGCCCGCCGCCGCCGCACCGGCACATCTTTCCCAAAGTCATGTCCGGGCGGTGTGGGCGAGCCCGGTCGGTGACAGGGTTGACCCGATCAAGGAGACCTTGGGGGCATCCCCGAGGAAGGCTGCTCTCGGCCCGGTGGCCCGGCCGATAGGACTCGGGGCGGGCGTGTCGTGCGGCCGCCGTCGAACTCGTCCAGGGCTCGTCATGGCCTCCCGCGACATCAACGTGATCGCACTCGTCAAGGGATCGGAACGCTACGTGTTCCTCTTCGACGACGACAGCCGCGCCGAGGCGCTCGCCGCCCTGGGACGCCATGCCGCGAATCCCGACCTCAGCTTCTCGTGGTACGACGCCGCGGTGCTGGCCCAGAAGGTGCGGCAGGCGGCCCCCCGGCCCCGTCGCCTGCGGATCGTGCCTCGGGCCGACCGTCAGATCTGAGCACGGGGGCAGCGTTGATGCCCTCTCCGACGCCAGCCGGTGACCGCTCCGCATGTTCGGCGCACGCCGAACGCTTTCTCCGGCATCTCGCGGCGGAACGGGGAGCCTCGCCCCTGACCATCAAAAGTTATCGCGAGGACCTGCTCCAACTCGAGGAGTTTCTCCAGTCGGCGGCCTGCCGCACCCCGGCCGACGCCACCAGCCCGGTCCTGCGGCGGTTCGCCTCCGGCCTGCACGCCGCCGGCTACGCCCCTTCCACGATCGCCCGCAAGCTCGCCAGCCTGCGGAGCTTCTACGCCTTCGGCCAGCGGGAAGGATGGATCCGCGGCAACCCCGCCAAGCCGCTCCGCAGCCCACGGCGCCCGCGAAAGCTGCCGAAGTTTCTCACGGGTGACGAGATCGCCCGGCTGCTCGCCGCACCCCGGCCGGCTGCGGCCGGCGGCCTCAGGGATCGCGCAATCCTGGAGCTGATGTATTCGGCGGGTGTCCGCGTCCAGGAACTCGTGAATCTCGACGACACCGATCTCGATCTCCGCAACGGGACGGTGCGGGTCCGCGGCAAGGGCCGCCGAGAGCGGCTGGGGATCGTGGGCTCGCACGCCCGCACGGCCCTGCGGGCCTGGCTGGCGACCCGGCCGAAAACGGGGGCCGGCGTGGTGTCCTCACCCGGACGGGGGCAGCAGCCCCTGTTCACCAACAAGTTCGGCCGGCGACTCTCCGTGCGTGGCGTGGCCCGGCTGCTCGACAAGCATCTGGCCGTGGCGGGGCTGGCGGGCCGGGCCAGCCCCCACACACTCAGGCACAGCTTCGCGACGCACCTTCTCGACGCCGGCGCGGACATCCGGAGCGTGCAGGAGCTGCTCGGCCACAAGAGCCTCGTGACC